>WGOB01000071.1 GCA_016124255.1 Alphaproteobacteria bacterium
CGCGACTGAAGGCGGCGTACGCCACGCTCCCGGTCGGCGATCCGCGTACGGAGGGAACGCTAGTCGGGCCGCTGATCGACGCGCATGCCTACGAGGCGATGCAGGCGGCGCTGGCGCAGGCGCGCGCCGACGGCGGCGCGGTTCACGGCGGCGCCCGCGTCGGGGCGGGGCCGGGCGTCTATGTCCGTCCGGCGCTGGCGGAGATGCCGGCGCAGACCGAGATCGTCCGTACCGAGACGTTTGCGCCGATCCTCTACGTGCTGCGCTATCGCGACTTCGACGACGCGATAGCCCTCCTTCGCGACGCGCCCCAGGGCCTCTCCTCGTCGATCTTCACCACCGATATGCGCGAGGCGGAGCGCTTTCTTTCCGCCACCGGTTCCGATTGCGGGATCGCCAACGTCAACACTGGCCCATCGGGCGCGGAGATCGGCGGCGCGTTCGGAGGCGAAAAGGAAACGGGCGGGGGCCGCGAGAGCGGGTCGGACGCATGGAAGGCGTACATGCGCCGCCAGACCCAGACGGTGAATTATGGGCGGACCCTCCCGCTCGCCCAAGGGGTCCGGTTCGACGTGACGTGACAGTGCTCCTCGACAAAAAGTATGGGGTGCTTGACATTCTCCCAGTCGCTCTGTAAAGCGTCATTGTCTTTTGGACGAGGGTGCTTGTCTCACGGCATTGAGGATGACTCATGAGCGACGGGTCGGTCGGACACAACGAAGCAGGGGCGAGCCAAGGCCAGCGGCGGCGCTTCTATGGCGTCGCGACGCTCTCGGTGGCGGCGGCGCTGATGTCGGCGACGGGCGCGCCGGATCCGGAGGCGACGGCGTGGTTCCAGTCGCTTGGGCTGGACGCCTCAGGCGCGCGGGCGGCGATCCACGCGACGCCCGTGGTGCTTAGCGTGGTCGTCCTCGGCGGGGTCGTCGCCATCGGGGCGCGGCTCAAGCGGGGCGTTCGCCACACGCTCTACGGCGTGGCCGGCGCCATCGTCGGGTTCTGCACGGCGCTCTGCATGGAGCTCTTCGCCGGCTTCGAAGGCATCCTCACCGCCCTTGTCGGCCCGCTCGACGAGGCCACGGATATCGTGCAACTCGGTTGGATCTTCGCCGGCTTCTCCATCATTTTCGGCGCCATGATGGCCGCGTTCGCGGTGTTCGGGCGGCGCGCCGTCGAGGCGATACAGCTTGAAAGCTGTGACGCGGAGGCCCTGGACGTGCGGCGCACGGAGCGCTTCGGCTTCGCCTGGGCCAGCGTCGGCCTTGTCGGCCAGGGCCTCGCGGTCGGCGGCCTTGCGCTTGCGATCCAGGCAAGCGCGAACCCGATGCCGGGCTTCGGCGCAGGGCTGGTCGGGGCGGCGCTCTTCGTTGCCTCCTCCTGGCGGCTCTGGGCGGGGTTTGACGAATTCCTGCGCCGCATGGTGATCGACAGCTACGCGATCTCGGCGATCCTGTTCACTGTCGGCGCATTCGCCTGGGCGGGCGCAGAAGCGATTGGCGCTGCGCCTGCGATTGATGCGTTCGGCGCGCTGCTGGCATTTCTCGCGCTGCAGACCGTTACGGCGATGGTGCGGTCGTCGGCGATGCTGGGCGGCGACAAGCTGGGCCTCGGGCTC
Organism: Alphaproteobacteria bacterium; assembly: GCA_016124255.1. Classification (GTDB taxonomy): domain Bacteria; phylum Pseudomonadota; class Alphaproteobacteria; order Caulobacterales; family Aquidulcibacteraceae; genus CADEEL01. The sequence goes on from WGOB01000071.1 coordinate 1,613, forward strand.
GTCCGGTGAAAAACCGCCTGCGGGTGCTGCGCGCGGAGCGCGCCTGGAGCCAGGCCGATCTCGCCGAGCATCTCGGCGTGTCGCGCCAAACGGTCAACGCGATCGAGACGGAGAAGTACGATCCTTCGCTGCCGCTGGCGTTCAAGATCGCACGTGTTTTCGCCATGCCGATCGAGCAGATCTTCATCGAAGAGAGCGCCGCGCGTGCGGCCGAGTGACATCCTTCAAAACGAAGCGAGAGGAGCGAGCGTGATGATCTCGACACTGATGCGCCGGGTTCGGTCCGCGCTGGCCATTGGCGCGGCGGCTGCGGCGTTCGCCTTGGCGAGCACAGCGCCCGCGGCGGCGCGTGCAGCGGATATCTCGCCGGCGCTCTTCGTGGTTCGCGACGAGGATTCCACGCTCTACCTGTTCGGCACGATGCACATTCGTCCGGCCGGCGCGCCATGGGGCGGCGCAAACGCGGTCGCGGCCCTGGAAGAGGCGGACGAAATCTGGCTTGAGACGGTCGAGCAGCCTGAAGACCTGGCGCTCGCGCTGCGCTACGCGATCAGCGCCGAACCGATCTCCGCGACGCTGACGCCAGAGCAATACGCGCGCCTCAACGCCGCGCTGGAGAGCGTCGGGCAACCGGCTGGCGCCTTCGACATGATGCGCCCGTGGTTCGCCGCCCTGATGCTGGAGCTGATGCCGATGATCCAGCGGGGCTACGACATCGAGAGCGGCGCGGACATGCAAATCCAGGCGCGGGCCAATGCGCGCGGCATTCCCGTGCGCGCTCTGGAAACCTCGGAACAGCATCTGCGGATTCTCGCCGATCTAGAGACGCCCCTTCAGGTGCGCCTGCTGATGGAGACGATCGAGGCCATCGAGACCGGCGGAGAGGAATCGCAGGCGCTCGAGCGGGCCTGGGAACAGGGCGATCTTGAGCGCATCGCGGCGACAGATCTGGAGGAACTCCGGACCGAAATGCCGGATTTCTATGACATCCTTCTCGTGCGCCGCAACGCGGCGTGGGTGGAGACGATCGAGCGGGAACTGGCGGGGGCGGGGGTGGATCTGTTTGCGGTCGGCGCCGCGCACCTTGCGGGCGAGCACAGCGTGCAGGCGATGCTGGAAGCGCGCGGCTACACTGTCGAGCGCGTCGCCGCCGCGGCTGAGTAAGGCGCATCAGCGCGCTTTGCGGAATCCCGGGGGCATGCTTTAGCCTCCCGGGATGAACGCCCACCCCGTCGATTTCGGCTTCGTCCAGGAAATTCTCATCGTCCTGGGCGCGGTCTCGATCGTCATCCCGATCTTCCATCGTCTGAAGCTCAGCCCGGTGCTGGGGTTCCTGCTGATCGGGATGATCCTGGGGCCCACGCTCCTCGGCGCGCTCATCCGCACGATCCCCGGCCTCGATTGGGTCGTCATCACCGATCGCGAGCGCATCGGGGTGGTCGCCGAATTCGGCGTCATCTTCCTCATGTTCATGATCGGGCTGGAGCTTTCGTTCGAGCGCCTCTCGACGATGCGGCGCCTGGTGTTCGGTCTGGGCCCGCTGCAGATGCTGCTGTGCGCGGCGGCGATCGCGGCGGCGGCGGGGTTCCTCGGCCAGCCGCGGCTCGATGCCATCGTGATCGGACTGGCGCTGGCGATGAGCTCCACGGCCGTCATCCTGCAGGTGTTGGCCGACGAGCGGCGGATGAATTCCTCGGTGGGACGCACGAGCTTCTCCATCCTCCTGTTTCAGGACATCGCGGTTGTGCCCGTGCTGTTCGCGGTGAGCGTGATGGTGAGCGCGGAAGCGGGCGAGGCGTCGCCGAGCCTGTTGGGGTTCGTGTTCTCGCTTGGCCAGGCGACGATCGCGGTGGGCTTGGTGATCATCATCGGGCGCATTGCGCTACGGCCGCTCTTTCGTTCAGTGGCGCGGACGAACAGCCAGGAACTGATCATGGCCGCGAGCCTGCTGGTGCTGTTCAGCGCGGCGGCGGCGACGGCGTCGGCGGGACTGTCCATGGCGATGGGCGGGCTGCTGGCGGGGCTGCTGCTGGCGGAAACCGAATATCGCCGGCAGATCGAAGTGCTGATCGAGCCGTTCAAGGGATTGCTGCTCGGCGTCTTCCTGATCTCGATGGGCATGACGATCGATCTGCGCGCGGTCGTCGATGCGCCGTTTCTGGTGGTCGCGTTGTGCGCGGCGCTCATTGCGGTGAAGGCGGTGCTGACGTGGGCGGCGGCGCGGCTGCTGAGGGTGCCGCAGCGCACGGCGGTGCAGTCTGCGCTGCTCATCGCGCCGGCGGGCGAGTTCTCGCTGATCGTGCTGAGCGCAGCGGCGGCGCTTGGGGTGTTCTCCCGACAGGCCGTTGAGATCGCGCTCATCGTCGCCGCGGTGACGATGGCGCTCATTCCGTTCATGTCGAGGCTCGGCAAGGTGCTGGACAAGCGCCTGGAGCCGAAGCGCGAGATCGAACCTGCGTTTCTTGTGCCAGAAGATCTGGGCGATGCGCCCCGGGTGATCATCGCCGGCTATGGCCGCGTCGGCCGCGTCGTGGCGGAGATGCTGCAGCGCCATGGCAAGGACTTCATCGCGGTCGATCTCGATCCCGATGTCGTCGCGCAGGCGCGCAAGGAAGGCGCAAGCGTCTTTTACGGCGACATCACCCGGCCCGACTTCCTGCGCCGATGCGGGATCGAAACCGCACTGGCGCTCGTGGTGACGATGGATTCGACGATCTCGACGGAGCTCGTCGTCGATACGGCGCGCCGGGAACGCAGTGATCTGTGCATCGTCGCGCGTGCGCGCGACGAACGCCACGCGGCGCGGCTTTATGCGCGCGGCGCGACGGACGCTGTGCCCGAGACGGTGGAAGCAAGCCTGCTGCTGAGCGAGTCGCTGCTGATCGATATCGGCGTGCCGGCGGGGCCGGTGATCGCGTCGATCCATGATCGGCGCGCGGCGTTCCGCGCCGAGATCCAACAGCTCGCGCCGAAAGCGGAAGTGCGGCCGCCGCGTCGCAAGCGGCTCCTGGAATTCCTGAAGCGTGGCGACGCGAACTAGAGCGCGCTCAGATTGCCGCGCAGCCATTGCTGGACGGCGGAGAAATCCTTGTGACCGAAACCCATGCGATCGAAGAGGGCGTAGAGCGCTTCGGCTTGTGCGCCCATGGGCGTTGACGCGCCGTTCTTGGCCGCAGCGTCCTGCGCAAGCTTTAGGTCCTTCAGCATCATCGCGGTTGCAAAGCCGCTTTCGTAATTGCGGTCGCTCGCAGTCTGCGGGCCGGCGCCGGGCCAAGGGCAATAGGCCGTGAGACTCCAGCATTGGCTCGAGGATTTCGAGGCGATCTCGAAGAAGGCCTGCGCGTCGAGGCCGAGCTTCTCGGCGAGCGCGAAGGCTTCGCAGGTCGCCAGCATCTGGATGCCGAGCGCCATGTTGTTGCAGATCTTCGCCGCCTGCCCCGCGCCAAACTTTCCAGCGCGGATGGTGATGCGGCTCATGGGCTTCAAAGCCTCGTCGATCTCGGCGAAGTCCGCTTCTTCACAGCCGACCATGAAGGCAAGCGTGCCGGCGTCGGCCGCAGCGGTGCCGCCGGAGACGGGGGCGTCGGCGAAACGGAAGCCCTTGGCGCGCATCTGTTCGGCGACGGCGCGGGCGGTTTCCACATCGATGGTGGAGCAATCGATGAGGAGCGCGCCGGGCTTGGCGTTGGGCGCGACTTCGTCGTTGTACACTTGGCGCACATGCGGGCCGGCGGGGAGCATGGTGATGACGATGTCGGCGTCCTTCACCGCTTCGGCGACGCTCGTGACCGGATGGCAGCCGTTTTCCTCCGCGCGCTTCAACGCGGCCGGCGCGAGATCGAACGCCATCACGCGCCGCTGCGCCTTCGCCTGGTTCGCGGCCATCCCGCCGCCCATATTGCCGAGGCCGATGAAGGCGATGGTGGTCATTGGCGTTTCCTTTTCAGGCCCCAGGGTGCCCGGAGCGGCTTTGCAATGTCGCCGTGGATAACAATTGTTCCGGCCATGCATCCATAGACGCTCGCGAAGTCCCCGGCGCTTCGAGGGGCATTAGCGTCCGCTGGTTCTTTCGCGCCCCATTGGACCTCACGGTTCCGCTCTTCTGGCCCACTCACCACGTTCTCCACGCAAGCATCACCGCATCGTCGGGATCACGAAGCTTGAGTCTTCCTGCATGCCCTCCGGCCAGCGCGCCGTCACGGTCTTCACCTTGGTCCAGAACTTCACGCCTTCCATGCCGTGCTGGTTGGTGTCGCCGAAGGCGGAGCGTTTCCAGCCGCCGAAGGTGTGGTACGCGACGGGGACGGGGATCGGTACGTTGATGCCGACCATGCCGACATTGACGCGCGCCGCGAACTCGCGCGCGGCGCGGCCGTTGCGGGTGAAGATGGCGACGCCGTTGCCGTATTGATGCTTCGACGGCAGGGCGAGGGCCTCCTCGAAGCTCTCGGTGCGGACGATCTGCAGAACCGGGCCGAAAATCTCCTCCTGATAGGATTTCATCTCGGGCTTCACGTGATCGAAGAGTGACGGGCCGATGAAGAAGCCGTTCTCGTAGCCCTGCATGGCGAAGCCGCGGCCGTCGACCACGAGCTCGGCGCCTTCCTCGACGCCCATCTCGATATAGGACGCGATCTTGTCGCGGTGCGACGCGGAAACGACGGGGCCGTATTGCGCGCTCGCGTCGGTGGAGACGCCGACTCTCAGCGTTTCTAGTTCCGCGCTCACGCGTGCGCGCAACTCATCCGCCGTCTTCTTGCCGACGGGCACGACGACGGGGAGCGCCATGCAGCGCTCGCCAGCGGAGCCGTACGCCGCGCCGACGAGATCCTTCACGACCTGGTCCATATCGGCGTCCGGCAGCACGATGCCGTGGTTCTTGGCGCCGCCCATGGCCTGGACACGTTTCCCGTTCGCGGCGCCGGTCTGGTAGATGTAGTGGGCGATGTCGGAAGAGCCGACGAAGCTCACCGCCTTGATCTCCGGATGCGTGAGGATGGCGTCGACGGCGATCTTATCGCCGTGCACGACGTTCAGGACGCCCTTCACCTCAACGCCGGCTTCCTGGCCGGCCTGCATGAAGAGCTCCGCCAATCGGACGGGCACCGAGGGATCCTTCTCCGAGGGCTTCAGCACAAAGGTGTTGCCGCAGGCGATGGCGACGCCGAACATCCACATCGGGATCATGGCCGGGAAGTTGAACGGGGTGATGCCCGCGACCACGCCGAGCGGCTGGCGCATGGAATAGACATCGATGCCGGGGCCGGCGCCTTCGGTGTATTCGCCCTTCAGCGCGTGTGGGATGCCGCAGGCGAACTCGATCACTTCGAGGCCGCGCTGGATATCGCCCTTCGAGTCCGCGATGACCTTTCCGTGTTCGGACGACAGCAGCGCCGCGAGCGCGTCCATCTCCGCTTCGACGAGGCGCTTGAAGGCGAACATCACGCGGGCTCGCCGCTGCGGGTTGACGCTTGCCCAGGCCGGATGCGCGGCGGCGGCGATGGCCGCAGCGACGTCTCCAGCGTCGGCGAACGTCACCGTCGCCTGGGCCTCGCCGGTGTTGGGATCCGTCACCTCCTGGCGGCGCCCGGAGCCGACCTCGACCCTTGCGCCGTCAATGAAGAACGGAATGGAGCGCATTGTCTCACCCTTTCGATAATAGGTTGGCGCCGCCTGCACGGCCAAAAGCTACGGCACGGCATAGACCGCTTGCGTAGGGAAATCCATGGCCGCGGGACGGCGTGTTCAGCGCTTGTCAACCATGCCGGTTAGGGCGCTCTTCGCCATTACGAAACCGTTTCTTGGGCTTTGCACGCGATAGTGACGGAGCATGCCGCCCGCCATAGACCTCTCAGCCGTTCAGCGCGCTTTCGATCTGCGCCAATCCGAATCGCGCGTCCTGGTCGTGGCGAGCGCGCTCCTCGCGATCATGTGCATGCACGAGGCTGGCGTGCTGGGCGGCCTCTTGTGGTTTGCCGTTACGATGGGCGCGTTCACGATCGAGCGGATCATTTTCCGTGAGATCCTGGAGTCTGGCGATGCAAGTGCGCGCGCGGAATGGCGCATTGGGCTTGTGTTGGGCGCGATCACCGCGGCCTTCATGGTCGCCGCGCTGATCCTGATGGCCGATCCGCGGCCGTGGACGTCGGCGGCGTCAGCCTCGATCCTCTTCATCACGTTGCTCAATTCGGGACATTTCGCCGCGATCTCGCGACGCGTCTTCTTCATCACCATCGCGCCCAGTCTCGCGCTCGGGCCGATGTTGCCGGTCTATGCGGCGATCGCCTCGCTGGGAGCTGACTGGACAAGCGTCATCCTCATGGCCGTCCTGACCATCGCGGGGATGGGCCTGGTGCTCTACCATATTCAGCAGAAACTCGCCGGCGAAGCCGCGCTGAAGCGGGTACTCGCGCAGGAACAGGTGCAGCAGCGCCTGACCAGCACCGTGCTCGATCTGGATCGCCGCTGCATCATTCTCCTCGATCGCGAGTCCAGAATCCTGATGGCGAGCCCCTCGTGCGCGCTCCTGTTCGAAGACGCAGATGGCGCGCACAATGGATGCGCGCTGCTCGACGTTGTGGACCCGGCACTGCGGCATTGGAGCGTCGCGCTTGAGGACGCTATCGACGGCGAGTTGACGCGCGTGGACGCCGATCGCGTCGTGTTCAAGAACGGCGCCGATCTCTATCTGCGGTGGGAAGCGCGGCCCTGGGTCGATGACGAGGGCCGCGTCGCAGGCGCGCTGATGTTCGTAGAGGACGTCACCGAGCACCAGATCGCCAAGCGCGACGCGGAAGAGGCGACACAGAATCTACGGATGGCGCTTCGCGCTGCGAATGCGGCGGTGTGGCGGCTCGATTTCGTCGAGGAGACGATGTGGGCCTCGCCCGAATACGCTGAGCTTCTAGGCGAGGCGCCGAGCTACGCAGATTTTGCTTCGCGCCGTCCGAGCTGGCTGCTTGAAGAGGATTTTGCGCGCTACGAAGAGATGTCGCGGTCGCTCATGCGGCCGAATGGGCGCGCCACTATCGAGCATCGCCTGCGCACGCCGAACGATGCGCCGCTCTGGGTGCACAGCGACATGGAGGCTGTGTTCGATGAAAGCGGGCGGCCGCGCTGGATCATCGGGATGACGCGCAACATCACGCAGCGGCGCATTCTCGAGGCGCGGCTGATGGAGGCCACACGTCAGGCTGAAGCCACGCTGGTGAGCAAGCGCTCAATTCTTGAGGGGCTCGTCGGCGATCTTGGCGCGGCGGAATCGTTGGGCGAGCACGGCGCGGAGCACCGCGACAGCCGCGTCGAGCTGGAAGAGCTCTTCGAGCGCTTCATGCGCGTATTGGGCGAGATTGATCTGCGCGACACGCTGCTGGCGGAATCGGTGGAGGCGCTGCGCGACGCGCGTGAAACCGCTGAAGCCGCCAACGCCGCCAAATCGCATTTCCTGGCCAGCATGAGCCACGAATTGCGCACGCCGCTCAACGCGATCATCGGCTATTCCGAGCTGCTGCTTGAAGAAATGGAAGCGGTGGACAACAAGGCCGCGGCCAAAGACATCAACCGCATTCTCTCCGCCGCGCGGCGCCTCTTGAGCCTGATCAACGGCATCCTCGACCTGTCAAAGATCGAGGCCGGCCGGATGGAGCTTTCGCTGGCGGCGTTCTCGCCGCAGGAGATGCTCAACGAGACGGTCGAGACGATGCGGCCGCTTGCGGCCAAGAACGGCAACGTGATCACGGTCTCCTTCGCATCAGACCTGGGCGAGGGCTATTCCGACGCCTTCCGCATCGGCCAATGCCTGCTCAACCTCATCTCCAACGCCTGCAAGTTCACCGAGAGCGGAGAGACCAGCGCCACAGCCGAGCGCGTGCGCGACAATGACCTCGATTGGCTGGTGTTCGACGTGACCGACACTGGTATCGGCATGGACGGCGAACAGCTTGCACGCCTCTTCCAGCCGTTTGTGCAGGCGAGTTCGAGCACGGCGTCGCGCTATGGCGGCACGGGCCTTGGCCTCTCGATCACACGTCGGCTCTCGGAAGTGCTTGGCGGAGACCTCTCCGTTGAAAGCGCGCCCGGCAAAGGCTCCACGTTCACGCTGCGGGTGCCGGCGCGCCTTCAGGACGCGTCGTCCGGCAGTCTCGCGGCGCCGGCGCCGGCGGACGTGGGCGAGGGCCCCGCGATCCTGGTCATCGACGACCACAGCGATGCGCGCGAACTGGTCCGGCGCGCCGTCGCGCGGCTCGGCATGCGCGTGATCGAGGCGCATGGGCTCACTGACGGGCTCGATGCGGCGCGCGCGCACTTGCCCGCGCTCATCGTGCTCGACATTCATCTCGACGACGGCGACGGCTGGGACGTGTTGGAGGAGCTGCGCGCTGACGCGACCCTGCGCGACATTCCGTGCGTGGTGCTGTCGATCAACGACGACCGCGCGCGCGCTTTCGAACTCGGCGCGTGCCAACACCTGCTTAAGCCGATCGACCGGGAGACCCTGGCCACAACCGTGCTGCAATTCGCGCGGCGCGGCGATGAGGCGCCTGACGCTGATGCGGGCGCCTTGATCGTCACTCAGTGGAGCCTCGCGGGATGACGATCACGGTTCTGGTGGCGGAAGACCACGCGGACAATCGCGAGATACTCCGGCGGCGCCTGACGCGCGAACATTTCACAGTGGTGGAGGCCGAGGACGGCGTCGCGGCCGTGGCAGGGTTCGCCGCGCACGCGCCCTCGCTCGTGCTGATGGATCTCGCGATGCCGCGCATGGGCGGTCTGGAAGCAATGAAAGCAATCCGGAGCGCCGAGGGCGGCAAGGGGATTCCCATCATCGCGGTGACGGCGCACGCGATGGACAGCGTCCGGGAGGATTGTCTGACCGCCGGGTTCGATGCGTTCGTCACCAAGCCGCTGGATTTTCCCGCGCTCCTCGCGCTGATGCGCAGTCTCCTGGCGCGGGCGGCTTAGGCCGCCTTCGGCGTCGGCAGATGCGCGCGCAGGCGCGCGTGAAGCACGGCGAAGGAGAAGGGCTTGGCGACGAAATCGTTCGCGCCGGCCTCCAGGCAGCGGACGATCATCGGGTCCTCATCGCGCGCCGTGACCATGATCACCGGCATGTCCGCTTTCGACCAGGTCGAGCGGATACGCCGTAGCGTCTCCAGTCCGTCGAGCCCGGGCATCATGAAGTCGAGCAGTACGGCGTCAAAGCGCTCGCGGGCGAGCGCGTCGAGGCATTCGTGGCCGTCTTTGGCTTCCGTCACCTGGAAGTGAGCGATCATCAGGCGGCGGCGCAGCAGGTCGCGGTTGTCCTCGACATCGTCAACGACCAGGACATGGGGCCATTCTTCGTCTTCGTGATCGCCGGCCATCGCGCTCCTCCCGGGCGTGCGCGGCGCATCCGCCAGCGCACGAACAGCTCGGGGTATCGTGGCCCGAAATCGTTAAGGAGCTCTGTTAAGGGCTCCATCAAGGCGCCCCCTTAAGGCGCGCCTTAAGGCGCTCTGGCCGCGGCGGACAACGCGTGCACGACCTGGCGCGCATCGTAGGCGTCCGGGCCGGCGGGCTTCGGGCCGCGTCCGAGGCGAATGTCGAGCGTTGAAGCGAGGGCCCGTTCCCCGCCGCCGCCGAGCGGGAACCCGAGGCCGACGCCCAAGCCGACGCCGCCGCGCCCGCCAAACGAGCCGCCGCCGACGCCGATCGACGCGCGGGGCCCGGAATAGGAGCCCCCACGGTCGAGTGTGCGCCGGTCTACGATGAACCAGTCATATCCCGCGCTTAGCGTCACCTGGCCCGCGCGCAGGAGCGCGTAGTTCTCGATCAGCTGCGCATCGGCCGCGCCGTCGGCGCGATAGGTAACGCGGTAGCGGTCGCGCTCGATCTGGAGATCCGAATACCCCGGGCGGCCGGGCCCGGTCGCGGGCGCGTAGAAGGGCGTGGAGGCGCAGGCGGCAAGGGCGGCGGCGAAGGCGGCGAGGATGAGGAGACGCATGGTCGTCGGTGTTTCCGGGCTCTTTCGGGCAAGCAAGGAGGCAGGCAGTCATACGCTTTCGATCGCGCTCGTGCGCGTCGCGCGGCGCCAGCTTGACGCGCTTGTGAACGGCGCGCAACGCGCCCGAGCGGTTCCAGCGCCAGCTTGACCGGCCCGTCGCGGCGGGCTCTAAGGCGGCTCCCCAAATCAGAAACGGCCGGGCGCAGCCCCGCGCCGACGCGGGTGTAGTTCAGAGGTAGAACGTCAGCTTCCCAAGCTGAATGTCGGGGGTTCGATTCCCCCCGCCCGCTCCATCCTTTTCAATGCGTTGGCGGCGAAGGGCGGCAGTTGATCGCAACAAAGGGCCGAAAAAGGGCCGCGCACTGTCGAGCGAAAGTTCCTGTGGATAGCGGCTTCAATTTGCTTCGCATTCGTTCGGCGCGTTGCTAGTCGCGGCGTGCCTGGCAGCCATGGACGGCAGAGGCGCACTGTAGCGCCCGCCTCCATAGGGAAGGCGTGCACTTTACGGAGAGGTGCGCGTTGTCAGGTTTCTTTCCCCCTCCCTTGATGCCGACGAATTCGCCCGTGGTCGGTTGTCTCCTAACTGCACGCGAAGTCTGCGCGAAGTTGAGGATCAGCCGAACGTCCTTGTGGCGATTGCAGCGATCCCCATTGGGCTTCCCCGCGCCGATCAGCGTTGGGGCTCATTCAGTCCGGTGGTCGGAACAAGCCATCGTCAGCTGGATTTCGAACGAGGGTGAGCGGACCAAATGAAGAAGTTGGTGCAGGCGCCTGCAACGCCAAAGGAGCTCGCCGCCGCGTGTCCGGGGCGGCTTGTGCCGCCAACCTGGTCTCATCTTGGCATTCCAGAGGACGAAGAGGCGGCGGGAAACTTGGTGGCCGAATGCATCTTGCGAAATAGAGAGATGCTCAGAAGGTTGCGAGAGCGCTCGAACTCGGCGCACAGGAACGAGCTAAAGAAGGCAGTACGGAACTATTGCTACGCAGATAGCAGCAAGGTCGCCAATCTAGTCTTTGCGCTCGAACGCAAGGGCATCCAACCAGGTGCGCACTCATACTGGTCGAGTGGCCGAGTGATCGCGTGTCCGGTAGGTTTTGCGCGCCGTCCGCTCCGTCTTGAGCGAAGAGAAGAAGCTCTCGGTCGCTGCATTGTCCCAGCAATTGCCGGCGCGGCTCATCGAGCAGGCCACGCCATGTTCGACCATCAGCCGCTGGAATTGCTCACTCGTATATTGCGAGCCGCGATCGGAGTGGTGCATCAGCGCATCCGGCTTGCCGCGCCGCCACAGCGCCATCATCAGCGC
>WGOB01000007.1 GCA_016124255.1 Alphaproteobacteria bacterium
GCGGATGCGCCCGCGCCGCGGCTCTCGGACTACCGGCTCTTCCGCGACGCCGGCGCGCGCACGCCGAATGCGCGGGTCACGCCCTACGCGCTCAACACCGAGCTCTACGCCGATGGCGCGGTGAAGTACCGGTACGTCTTCCTGCCGGCGGGTGCGCCGGCGCAGTACGATGAGCGCGAGACGTTCGCGTTTCCCGTCGGCGCGGCGCTGATCAAGACGTTCGCCGTGCCGGCCGAGGACGGCGCCATGCGTTTCCTGGAGACGCGGCTGTTGATCCATCGCGCGGACGGGTGGGTCGCGTATCCCTATGTGTGGGATGAGGGCCAGACCGAGGCGCGGTATTCGGCGATCGGCGCGGAAATCCCCGCCGAGTGGCGCGACGCCGCGGGCGAGACGCATGCGCTCACCTGGCGAGCGCCGAACCGAAACCAGTGCAAGGGCTGCCATGACCGCGCCGGCGCCGTTGCGCCGATCGGCCCGTCGGCGCGCAACCTGAACCGCGATTATCCGTATGCGGAGGGCGCGGCGAACCAGCTGGCGCAGTGGACAGGCCTCGGGCTGCTCGTCGGCGCGCCGTCGCCCGACGCTGCGCCCCGCGCGCCCAACGCCTATGACGAGACCGACGCAAGCACGGCGTTGCGGGCGCGGACGTATCTCGATGTGAATTGTGCGCATTGCCACAATCCGCGCGGGCCGGCGGCGACGTCGGGGCTCGATCTCAGGCTTGCGAATGACGCGGCCTATGCGTGGGGCGTGCTGAAGCCCCCGGTGGCGGCCGGGCGCGCGTCCGCCGGAATGGCGTTCTCCATCGCCCCGGGCGATCCGGACCACTCGATCCTGCTCCACCGCATGGAGAGCCTCGACCCAGGCGTGATGATGCCGGAGCTCGGGCGCCAAACCGTCGATGCGCGCGCCGTCGCGCTGATCCGCGACTGGATCGCGGAGATGGAATAGAGCGCAACGCGAACAACCCTCGTCGCAGGCCAGCTGCGCTTCGGGCCCCGGCTCTGCGCGTGCTGCGCACGTTTCGGCCGGGGAGCGGCAAGCGCTACATCGCCCAGATCTGCAGTTCGAGGATAGCGCGGATCACCATCCAGGCGAGCACGACCGACGAGATCGTGAAGATCAGGAAGCGCACCATGATGATGTTGGCCGTCGCCTGCACCAACGAGTGCACGATGCGCAGCCCGACATAGGCCCACGCCAGCATGATGGCCGTAGAATCAGCGGCGCTGGCGATCTGGATCGCGAGGGCGGCGGCGTAGAAGATCGTCGGCTGCTCGTGGAGGTGGTTGTAATTCTCCGCCGGGCGCTGCACGGCGCGCGGCAGCGCGTTGGTGGAGAGCGTGCCCGAGCGCTCGGCGGCCTGGATGTCGACCTTGGCTTTCGCCATCGCGGGAATCCGCGCCGCGTAGAGCCAGACCCACATCACCAACGTCCAAAGCACCAGCGCCAGCACCGGCGCGATCATGCCGTTGTCGAACATCCTTGGCCTCCCCCCGCGATGGGTGCGCCAGCCTTGGCCGCAGCCGCAGCGGAAACGCAAGCCCGCACACCCTTGACGGACGATGCGTCAGGGGCGCTCTCTTCGCGCGAACGAGAACGACGAAGGGACGAACGCCATGTCGCTGCGCACGCCGATCTGCGATCTTCTGGACATCGAGCACCCGATCCTGCTGGCCGGCATGGGCGGGGTCTCCTATGCGCCGCTGGCGGCGGCGGTGTCGAATGCGGGCGGCTACGGCGTGCTCGGCATGGCCGGGCGCACGCTCGACGAATTGCGCGACAACATGCGCGAGACGCGGCGGCTGACCGATCGGCCGTTCGGCGTCGATCTGCTCGCGGCGACGCCGGATCACCTGACCGCGGCGGTGGACATCATCATCAGCGAGGGCGCGAGCGCGTTCGTGGCGGGCCTCGGCGTGCCGATGCCGATCATGGAGAAGCTCAAGGCGGCGGGCTTGAAGGTGATGGTCGTCGGCGGCGCGGTGAAGCACGCGGTGAAGGCCGAGCAGGCGGGCTGCGACGCCGTGATTTGCCAGGGCGGCGAAGGCGGGGGCCACACGGGGCTCGTCGGCACGATGCCGCTCGTCGCCCAGGCGGTGAGGGCGGTTAAGATTCCTGTGATCGCCGCGGGCGGGCTCTATGACGGACGCGGGCTTGCCGCGTCTTTGGCGCTCGGCGCGCAGGGCGTGTGGATGGGCACGCGCTTCATCGCCAGCGATGAGGCGCACGCAGGAGGCATGTACAAGGAGGTGATCGTGGAGGCGGGCGATGAGGATACGATCCGCACGCGCTGCTATTCCGGCAAGCCGATGCGGGTGAAGAAGAATTCGTATGTGGACGATTGGGAGCGCCGCCCGGAGGAGATCCAGCAATTCCCGATGCAGGCCATGATCAGTGTACGGAACAATGCGATGGGCGGCATCGGCGGCCAGACCGAGGGGCTCGACATCGACAAGTCCGCGTTCGCGATGGGGCAAGGCGCGGGCGGGATCGGGGACGTGCTTCCAGCCGGCGAGATCGTGCGGCGGATTATGGCGGAGGCGCACGCCGCGATCGGGATGGTCGCGGCGCTGCAGCAGCTTTCGCCGCCCGCGTCGGTGCGCGCATGATCTTCTCCATCGATTTCAGCGGCAAGCGCGCGTTGGTGGTCGGCGGTTCGAGCGGCATCGGCAACGGGATCGCGCAGGCGTTCCGCGCCCAGGGCGCTGAAACCCACGTCTGGGGCACGCGGGCGCACGCGTCCGACTATGCCGGAAGCGACGGCTGCGATCTCGATGGGCTCCATTACACGCACATGGACGCAAGCGATTTCGCGGCGGTGGAGGCGCATCAGCCGCCGTTCGACAGCCTCGACGTGCTGGTGCTGTCGCAAGGCACGGTGCTCTACAAACGCCAGGAATTCGCGATGGACGGATTCCAGAAGGTCGTCGACGTGAATTTGAATTCCGTCATGGCCTGCGCCATGAAGTTCAAGCCGATGCTGACGGCGAGCAAGGGATCGCTCATTATCATCAGCTCGACGTCCGCGTTCCACGCCACGCGCGGCAATCCTGCATACAACGCGTCGAAGACGGCGCTCGTGGGGCTTACGCGCACGCTCGGCCAGGCATGGGCGGGCGAAGGCGTGCGGGTGAATTGCATCGCGCCGGGGCTCGTCGACACCAAGCTCACCAAGGTCACGACGGAGAATCCGGATCGGTTGGCGGCGAGTCTGCGCACGATCCCGCTCGGGCGGCTGGGCGAACCTGCGGACATGGCGGGCGCAGCGCTTTTTCTCGCATCCCCGCTCGCCGCGTACGTGATCGGCCAGACCATCCCGGTCGACGGCGGCTTGATACTTTGAACTGGCGCGCGTGTAGTTTTGGCGCGCACGCAAGCAGACTCATCGCCGAGGTGCGCCGCTTGGATTACCGGCGCGCGAAGGCGCGTTTTCTGCAGGGCGGGGACGGCGTGCCGGAGGCCGGCGTTTAGCGCCGCCCCGCGATGTGCTATGATCACGGCATGAACGCGCCGATCCGTCCCAATCCGCCCAATGCGGTCGAACACCGGTTCACCCTGGCCGAGGTGGTGCGCCTCTCCGAAGAGGGGCGGCTCCCGGAGCGCGGGCGCATCGAACTCGTCGACGGGAGGATCGAGATCATGCCGACCGACGGGGAGCTGCATGTCTACGCGCTGCAGGCGCTGGCCAACGTCTTCACCGGGCGTCCGCCCTATCGGATGGCGGTGTCGGACGCCTACGACGTCAGAGTGAAGGCGACGCTGAAGGTCGATGATTATCATGCCCGCGAGCCGGACTTGATGATCACGCGGCGGTTCGCCGGCGTGCGGTATCCGGCGCCGGACGATGTCGTGCTGATCGTAGAGACCTCTGTCTCGTCCCGCCTCCGCGATCTGGAAGAAAAGCGTGGGGTGTACGCCGCCTCTGGCATCGCCGAATATTGGGTTTGGGAGGCGGAAGCGGAGATTCTGCAAGTGTTCCGCGATCCGTGCGACGGCGACTACGCCTCGGTCGTGCAGATGCGCGCCGGCGAGACGGCGTCGCCCTTGTTTGCGCCGACGTTGGCGCTTGCGGTGAGCGATCTCTTGCCGCGTTGAGGGCTACACGGTGATCGCGCCCTCGCTCACTTTGACCGCCTTGCCGCCGATGCGGACGTTGCGGAGCGCGCCGCCGGTGAGTTCGATTTCGAGGCCGATGAGCGAGGGACGGCCCATTTCGGCGCCTTGCAGGATCGGCAGCGTGTGCCAACCGTCCATCAGGCTTTCAAAGCGTGCGAGCGCGCCCGCGAGACTCGCGGCGGCGCTGCCGGTGGCGGGGTCTTCCGGCACGCCGAGCGCCGGCGCGAACATCCGTGCACGGAAGGCGTGGGCGGCGTCGGGTTCGGCGCGGGCGTACAGGAAAAGCTCCGTCGCGCCCATCGCCTCGGCGTCGAGCGCGAGCGGCGTGGCGCGTGCGCGCGCGAGCGCGTCGAGACTGGCGATCGGCGCGCAGACGAACGTCACGCCCGCGGAATAAAGCGTGGGGATATGGCGGTCGAAGCCGATGTCGTCGGGCGCGAGGCCGAGCGCGGACGCCAGCGTTTCGTCGGTGGGTGCAAGGCCCGCTTCTTCGGCAAGCTTTGGCGCATCAAACTCGGCGAAGCTCGCACCGTCGCCGGCGATCTTCACCGCGCAGCGCACCAGCCCGATCTTCTCCTCCAACACCAGGAGCACGTCGTTGAGCGCGCGGCCGTGGCGGCGCTCGGCGATCGCGATCGCGCCCCCAATCGTGGGGTGCCCGGCGAACGGCAATTCCTTGCCTGGCGTGAAGATGCGGACCGACGCCGCGTGCAGCGCGTCGCCGGGCGTGCGGATGAAGATGGTTTCGGAGAGATTGAACTCGCGCGCGACGGCCTGCATCTGCGCATCGCTGAGCGCATCGGCGTCGAACACCACCGCGAGCGGGTTCCCGGCGAAGCGCCGGTCGGTGAAGACGTCGTAGGTGACGAACGGCAGCGTGGGCATTGCGGTCTCCAGGGGGCCGCAGCGATAGAGCCGATTGCGCGGAAAAGCGAGAGCCGATGAGGGTAGGCGCTTTCGCCGGCGGCGTGTTCCTGCTTCAGTGCGCGGCGAGGGAGAATGCGATGAAGCGATTGGCCGCGATTCTGGCGGGGGCGTGTTTCGTGCTGACGGCGGCGGCCGCGCAGGAGGCGCGCGACCCATCGTTTGGGCGCGGCGAGCGCGTCTCGGGGCAGCCGTTCGCGACGCGCTCGCCGGTGATCGCGCCGCATGGCGCCGCAGCGACCGCGCATCCGCTGGCGACGCAGACGGCGATCGACGTGCTGCGCGCCGGCGGCAGCGCGATCGACGCGGCGATCGCGGCCAACGCGATGCTGGGGCTCGTGGAGCCGACCGGCAACGGCGTCGGCGGCGACATTTTCGTGATCGTGTGGGACCCGCGCACGGAACAGCTCTACGGATACAACGGGTCCGGACGAACGCCGCGCGGGATGTCGCTGCGCGAGATGCAGCGCGTGGCGCGCGCACGCGGCAATCCGGACGCGGTGCCGAGTTTTGGCGCCGCGAGCGTGTCGGTTCCCGGCGCCGTGGATGGTTGGTTTGCGCTGCACGCGCGGTTCGGGCGCACGCCGATGCGCGATCTGCTCGCGCCCGCGATCCGCTACGCGCGTGAAGGCGCGCCGATTCCGCAGACGATCGCGATGTACTGGGCCAACAATCGCCGGCGGCTGGAGGCGGAGTTCGCCGCCGGGCGCCTGGAAGAGATTGAGAACGCGCGGCGGACCTATTGGTGCGAGGATGATTGCCGGAATGCAGGTGGCATGCCGGATGGCCACGGGCTCTTCCGCAATCCGGACCTTGCGCGCACGTACGAGCTGCTCGCGGAGGGGGGGCGCGACGCGTATTATCGCGGGCCGATCGCGCAGACCATCGACGCCTATATGCGGCGGATCGGCGGGTGGCTGCGGTATGAGGACTTGGCGCAGCATCAGGGCGAATGGGTCGA
This sequence comes from Alphaproteobacteria bacterium, assembly GCA_016124255.1. GTDB lineage: Bacteria > Pseudomonadota > Alphaproteobacteria > Caulobacterales > Aquidulcibacteraceae > CADEEL01. Next base: position 6,008 of record WGOB01000007.1, read on the forward strand.
CCCCGTGTGTGCGCCGTACCGCGACGTCGAGGTGTGCGAACTGCCGCCGAATTCGCAGGGTGTGGTCGCGCTGCAAATTCTGCGGATTCTCGACGGCTTCGATCTCCGCGGCATGGGGTTCTTCTCCGCGGACTCCCTGCACACGCAAATCGAAGCGACCCGGCTGGCGTTCGCGGATCGCGCGCGCTTTTACGGCGATCCCGCCTTCACCGGCTTTGACGTGCGCCAGCTGCTCACGGACGAGTACACCGCGCAGCGGCGCGCGATGATCTCGGATCGCGCGATGGCGCCGCCGCCGCACGCCGCGTTGCGGATCGATGGCGACACCACGTATCTCACCACGGCGGACAGCGACGGCATGATGGTGTCGCTCATCCAGTCGAATTATCGCGGCATGGGTTCGGGGCTGGTGCCGGACGGTCTCGGCTTCATGCTGCAGGATCGCGCCGAGTTGTTCTCGCTCGAAAGCGGACATCCCAACGTCTACGCGCCGGGGCGGCGCCCGTTCCAGACGATCAGCCCCGCGTTCGCGCTGCGCGACGGCAAGCCTTGGCTCGCGTTCGGCGTGATGGGCGGGGACATGCAGCCCCAGGCGCACGCGCAAATCATCATCAATCTCCTCGACTACGATCTCGATCTCCAGGCCGCGGGCGACGCCGCGCGCTACCGTTTCTACGGCGGCGCCGAGCCGACGGGCGATGAACCCGACGGCGTCGGCTTCGTCGCGATGGAGAACGGCGTGCCGGATAGCGTGCGCGCCGAGCTGGAGCGCCGGGGCCACCGCATCCGGCCCGCGGACGGCTCGTTCGGCGGCTATCAGGCGATCATGCGCCACCCCAGCGGGGTCTATGAGGCGGCGACGGAAATGCGGAAAGACGGAGCCGCCGGCGGCTACTGAATCGGTTCACACTCCCGCCCTGTTTCGGGCATAGGGGTCGCCGGATGCGCATTCGGGCTCGCGCTGCAGCTGTGCTTCTCTCGCTCGCCGCCGCGACCGCGTCGGCGGTCGCGCAGGATCGCGGGCGCACGCCGGAGGAAGGCTACGAGGCGCAACTCGTCGAACTCGCGACGGTGCTCGGGCGCGCGCACTATCTGCGCATCACCTGCAACGGGCGCCAGGATGCGCGCTGGCGGACGTATGTGCGCCACATGATCTCGCAGGAATCGGACTATCGCAGCGAAATCACGCGAAGTTTCAACGACGGCTACCGCCTAGAGGAAGCGCGGTTCCCGTTCTGCGATTCAGAGGCGGTGCAGATGGAATCGGAACTGCGCGCGCAGGGTCTGCGGCTCGCGCAAGGGCTGTCGGTGCGCAACGCCGGCGAGCGCGCGGAGGAAGGTGAATGAAGGACGACGCCGAACAGAAAGCCGCTGCGCTCGATGCGATCCTCGACGCCTGGGACAAGGCGCTGGCGGAGGGCGTTGAGCCGGAGATGCTGGCGTCCGCCGCGATCTACGCGGCGCTGGCGGACATGGTGGAGATGTATGGCGCCGAGCCGGTGGCGGAGATGTGCCAGGAATTGCCGGCGCGCGTGCGCGCGGGCGAGTTCACGCTTCGGGAAGCCAACAAAGAACCCTAAAGCGTCGTGCGCTAAATGCGACTCACGCTTTGGGTCGACCTGAGGGTCGCATTTAACGCACAAAGGCGCTTTTAGATTCTAAAGTTTCTAAAGCAAGTTTGGACCTTAAATTCGATCCCCGCTCGCCACAAAGGTGCGTCGAATTTAAGGTCCGTTGCTTTAGAGGGGATGATGCAATGCAGGCGGGTCGGATCACATCATGCATCATCGGCGCGCTCGCTGCGGCGGCGCTGATCGGCTGCACCGAGCGCAGCGCTGAGAACGCGGCGCCGCTCGCTGCGTCCGAGAGCGGCTACACGCTGGACGTGTTCGCGCGCGAGGCGGAGAAGATCTACATGGTGCGCGCCGCGGACGGACGCGCGGCGGCGGCGCGGGTGGCGGACGGCGCTTCCGCGCTGATGGACGCCGCGGACGCACAAGGCCTCATGCCGCAGGCGCTGGTGGGCGAGGCGCCGGGCGATGCGCGCATTTCGATCCAGGCGCCCGGCTTCTCCATGCAGATCAACGCCGATGAAACCGCCGGCGAGGACGGCCGCGCGCGCGTGGACATCAACGCCGGCGGCCACCGCGTGTTCGTCGACGCCGAAGGCGAGGGCGATGCGGGCCGCGCAGTCGTGCACATCGCCGGCGCCGATGCGGACGCGGCGCGCAACTTTATCGATGAAGCCGACGGGCTCTCCGCCGAAACGCGTGCAGGCATGCGCGCGGCGTTGGGATTGTAGTCCGGCCCCGCGCGCCGAAAGCGCGCGCTACCCTTCGGCGGCGTCGAGGAGGAGGAAGGCGCGGGTGGCGTCCGCGCTCATCGAGGCGCGACCCCGGGCAAGCAGCTCCGCGATGCGCGCACCGTCCGTCCGCAGGAACCCGGCGACCTCCTGGCGCGCGCGCTCGTCGCGGCGCAGGTGATCCTTGAGCCTTTGGATCGCCGGGCCGACCGCGTCCTTCACCGCCTTGCGCCGCGATTGGCTGCCGTTGCGCGAGCGATGGGCGATGCGGTCGAGCGCGGCGACCGTGAACACTTCGCCGATCTGAACGCCGGCGCCGGTGATGACGCTGACGGCGCCGATGGGATGCGCCCCGCCGCGCGGGTCCGACACCGCCTGCGTGAGCCGGGCGATGGCGTCGTCCGCGGGCTCTGGCCGCCGCGGCGGTGGTGCGCGCCCTGCGCCGTTGGCCGGCGGCGGCGCATCGCCGGCGTCGCCGCCGTCGTCGATCGAAGAGAGAAGCTCCCGCCAGGTCCAGGCGCCGCCGCTGTTCGGCTGCACGCCCCCATCCATGCGCTCCCGGAATTCCGCCTCGCTGCGAATGGGGGAGGGCGTCTGGGCGGCGGCGGGTTTCGGCGGGGCCGACGCAGGACTCGCGGCCGGCTCGCTGGGATGCTTCGCGCTGATCTCGGCCGGGCCGCGCTGAAACGAGGGCATCGGCTTGTCGACCTTCGGCGGCGGCGCGGGCGGGGCCGCCCGCGGCGTCGGCGCAACGGCCGGCTTCATTGCGGCGATCCGTGCAGGCGTGGGCGGCGGGACCGGCGCCGGGGTGCGCGGACGCACCGGCGCCGCCGGCGCGGGCGCGGCGATGTTCACCGCGGCGACGGTGTCGCGCGCGACGCCCCGCGCATTCTCGGCCGCCTCGCGCAGCCGCGCCATGGCGTCCTCCGCGTCGCGGCGCAGCGCCGTGGCTTCGGTGCGGATGAGGTCGGCGGCGCGGCGGGCCTCTTCGACCGCGTCGGAAGATGTGTCGCGCACGGCGCCCGCGGTCTGGCTCGCGGCGTAGGCGGCGGCTTCCGCCGATTGCCGCGCGGCGTCCGTCAGGCTGGTCGCCTTGGCGAGCGTCTCCAGCGCCTGGGAGAGCGCCGTTTCCAGACGCAGCGCGGAATCCGCGCTTGCGGCCGCGGCGCCGGTGAGCGCGTTGGTGCGGTCCGAGATCAGCGACGCCGCCGCGCCGAAGGAACTGATGCGCGCTTCGAGCAATTCATCCGCGGCGCGGACTTCCTGCTCGGCGATGCGCGCGCTCTCCGCGATGGCGTGAGAATGGCGCGAGATCGCCTGGCCGATCATCTCGGCCTGGCTGTTCAGGTCGTCCGCGATCTGGAGCAGTTCCGTGCGCTCCCGGCCGAAGCCGGCGATCATGGAATCCGCCCCCGATTTCGCCTGCTGGGCGATGGCGTTCACGGCATGGGTTTGCCGGGTGACGCTGGATTCGACCTCATGGAGCTTTGTGATGGTCTGCTCCAGCGCGCGGTCAAGCGCGGTGATCTCGCCGCGGACAGCCACCGCCAGGCGTCGTGCCGACATCTCGGCGCGAGCCGAGGGGTTGATGAGATCGGAGGCGGCGTCAGCCAGGCGGCGGGCCTCGTGGCGCGCACGCACGCCCTCGCGGGCGGCCACGCCCCCGAGGATCACCATCAGCGCCGGCAGCACCGCCACCGCGGCCAGCATCGCCAGGCTCTCCGGCGGCAGCGACGCGATGTAGGTCATGCCGAGAATGCTGATGCCGGCGGTCACGGCCGTGGCGATCCATGCGGCGCCCAGCACCCCGGAGGCGATCAGGATCGCGCGACCAGGCTCCGGCGCCTCGCCACGGTCCTCGGAATTGTCAAACTCAGCCATCGGGCCTGCCCCAGCTTCCGACGCCGTGCGCGCCGACCGCGCCAAATATGGACGGCGGCGCAAGAAAAGCTCGACACGCTATGCGAATCAAGTGCCACGCCGCCTTCAAAAGCGACGTTCCGCAGATGCGGTGTGCGCTTGGGCAGGTCTTAGAGGCAGTCGCCCGGCGTGACGGCGAGCGAGGCGACCGTCTTTGCGCCTTCGTCCGGCTTCGGTTGACGCTCGTCCGGGACATCCACGGCGACGCCGATCCAGCTCAGCGCCAGGACCACCAGGAAATCACGCACGGCGATGAAGATGCGGGCCACGGCTCGTTCCCCTCTGATGCGTCGGTTTTGCGCCAAACCGACGCTGGCGGCAACCCCTCGCGGTCCTGGGACGCGACGCTGCCGCCAATTCGCGCATGAGGCGCGCCTTGACCCGCGCCAGAACGCGCAGTAGGGAAGGGTATGTTACAACATAACGCAGACCCCGCCGGGCCGCTGGCCGAGCAGCGCGATGCGTCGGCGCGCGTGAAGGCCGCCCGCGGCGCACACAAGGTCCATGCGTTGGTGGTGGGCGCGCACGTGCTGTGCTGCGGGGTTCCCGCGGCGCTGATGCTCATGGCGGCGGGATCCGGCGCGGCGATCGGCGTGAGCGCGGTGGCGCGGTACTTCGGCGGCGCCCACGAACTCATCCATGGCTACGAGCTATGGATTTTGGCGCTGTCGGCGGGTCTCGTGATGCTGGGCGGGCTGCTGGAATGGCGTGCGCATCGCGGGCGCAAAGTGTCGTTCTTGTTCGGGCTTTCGGCGTTGTGCTTCGCCGCGAACCTCGCCGTGGTGATGCTGCATCAGCACGCGGCCTAGGTCCTGAGGACGTCGGACTGCGGGCTTCCAGCCCGCATTATTTTTGCATCAACGCACGGCCAGCAAGGGTTGCTCGCGAAGGGCGCGATGCGGGCTGGAAGCCCGCGGTCCGAGATGGCGAGCGGGGCGCCGCTGCGATCGGGTCTCCTTCGCGTCGCCGGCGCGCCAAATAAGGATTATTCCGCCGGGTGTTGTTTGGGCGGCGGCGCGTTGCGGGTGGAGAGCCTTGAAAACAATGGCGTGACGAAGCGCTCAAGCCGATCGATCAGCACGAACATCGCGGGGACAAAGACGAGGCTCAACAGCGTCGACAGAAGCAGTCCCCCGATCACCGCCGCGCCCATGCCCTGGCGCAACGTGCCGTCGACGCCCCAACCGGCCGCGGCCGGGATCATACCGCCCGACATCGCGAACGTCGTCATCAGGATTGGACGCGCGCGCTTCATGCCCGCCTCCATCAGCGCCTGATTGCGGCTCATGCCGTTGTGCATCTGCTCGATCGCGAAATCGACGAGCAGGATCGAGTTCTTGGTGACGAGGCCCATCAGCATCAAGAGCCCGATCAGCGCGAACATCGAAACCGGCTGGTTGGCGATGAAGAGCCCGAGGAAGGCGCCGCCGATTGAGAGCGGCAGCGCCGTCATGATCGTCAGCGGCTGGAAGAAATCGCGGAAGAGCAGCACCAGCACGCCGAAGATCAGGATGATCCCCCACAGCATCGCGGTGGCGAAATTGTCGAACATCTCCTGTGTGTCTTCGGTTTGGCCCGCCGTCGCCAGGCGCACGCCGGCGGGAGGATTGCGCGCCTCGGGAAGCTCCATCACCGCCTGCTGCGAGGGGCCCAGATCGCCGCTGATGACGTTGGCGCCGACGCTGACGGCGCGCTCGCGGTCGCGCCGCTCGATCTCGGCTTCGCCGAGCGCGAAGCTGACGTCGGCGACGGCGTCGAGGCGCACGGGGCGGCCCGCGCTCGATTGCACGGGCAGCGCGCGGATGGCGTCGAGATCGGCGCGGCTGTCGGGGCGCAATGTCACCCGGATCGGGATCTGGCGGTCGGCAAGATCGAATTTCGGCAGGTTCTGCTCGACGTCGCCGCTGGTGGCGATGCGCACGGCCGCGGCGAGGCTGGCGGCGGAGACGCCGAGGCGGGCGAGATCTTCCGTGCGCGGACGGATCTGCAGCTCGGGGCGGCGCAGCGCCGAGGTCGCGCGTACGTCCGCGATGGTCGGAATCTGGCGCATCGCCGCGGCGAGCTGATCGGCGGCGCGGTTCACCGCGTCGGGATCCTGGCCGACGAACTGAACGGTGATGTCAGAGCCCGCCTGCGGTCCCTGATCCTGGACGAACGAGGCCCGGTAGTCCGGGAAGGAGGAGAGCATCGGGCGCAGCGCCAGCTGCAATTCGTAGGACGAGAGCTCACGGTCCTGACGCGGGGTGAGCTGAATGAAGAGCTCGGCGGACGTCGCCGTGCCGGCGGCGCCGTCGATAGAGGAGAAGACGCCGATGACTTCGCTGCGCTTGCGGATTTCGGTCGCCATCTCGTTGATGGCGCGGTCGGCTTCGAGCACCGGCGTGCCGGGCGGAATTTCGATCCGCGCCTGGGTCATGTTCGGATCGAAGCGCGGGATGAAGGTGAACGGCGTCATCGCGGCGAGGAACAACGAGCCGATGAACACAGCGATGCCCATGGAGAACGTCGCGAACGGGCGCTTGATGGCGAAGCTGAGCGCATCGCGATAGGCGAGCGAGAACGCGCCGGGCTTGCTTTCGCGGTGGCCATGATCCTTCAGGAAGAAGGCCGCCATCATCGGCGTGATGAGCCTCGCGACGATAAGCGAGAAGAACGTCGCAAAAGCGACGGTAAGACCGAATTCGCGGAAGAAAGGCCCGACCCCGCCGGTCATGAAGCTCACCGGCACGAAGACGGCGATGATCGTGGCCGAGGTTGCGACGACCGCGAGGCCGATCTCGTCGGCGGCTTCCAGGGCGGCGTCATAAGGCGATTTGCCCATGCGCATGTGGCGAACGATGTTCTCGATTTCGACGATGGCGTCGTCGACGAGCACGCCGGACACGAGCGCGAGCGCGATAAGCGTCACCATGTTGAGCGTGAACCCAAGCGCCTCCATCACCGCGAACGTCGGGATGACGGCGAGCGGGATGGCCGCGGCCGCAATCAGGGTCGCGCGCCAATCGCGCAGCATCAGAAAGACGACGAGGCAGGCGAGGAGTGCGCCCTCGATCAGCGCATGGATCGAGGATTCGTGCAGGCCGTGCACAAACACGTAATTCGAGCCGACCTCTCGGAAGGAGATTTCCGGGCGGCGCTCGTGAATCTCGTCGAGCCTCTCCATCAGCTGCTCGAACGCCTGCACTTCGCTGGCGTCGCGCGCGCGCTGGACAAGAAAACCGACCACCGGCTGGCCGTTGTAGCGCGAGACGGAATCGAGATCGCTGGCCGCGTCGGTGATGTCGCCGAGATCGGCGAGGCGCACGATGCGCCCGTCAGCGGCGCGGATACGCGTTTCGCGCAGCTCTTCCACGCTCAATGCGCCGCCGAGCGTGCGGATGGATTGCGCCTGGCCGCCGACCTGCGCCTGGCCGCCGGGCAGATCGGCGTTGAGCGCGCGCAATTGCGTGCTCACTTCGTCGGCGGAGACGCCGTACGCCATCAGCCGCGCGGGATCGAGCGCGATGCGGATCTCGCGATCGACGCCGCCGAGGCGGCGGACCTGCGAAATGCCAGGCACGGAGACGAGCTCACGCTGGAGTTCGTTGTCGATGAACCAGGAGATGTCCTGCGGCGTCATCCCGCGCCCGTCGACGGCGAAATAGCCGATCGGCTGCGACGCCGCTTCAAGGCGCTGGATGATCGGTTCGTTGATGTCGGCGGGCAATTCCTGGCGGATGCGGTCTATCGCGTCGCGCGCATCGGTGACGGCGCGCGCAGAATCGGCGCCGGCTTCGAGCTCGACGCGGGTGGTGGAGACGCCGGGCGAGATCGTGGATGTGGTGCGCTTGACGCCTTCAACGCCGGTCAGCGCGCTTTCCACGCGCTGCGTGATCTGCGTCTCCATGTCGGTCGGCGAAGCGCCGGGCTGCGCGACGCTGACGAGGAAGCCGCCGAACTCGACGTTCGGCAGCTGGTTCACGGGCAGCCGGAAATAAGCGGTGAGGCCGGCGAACAGGAGCGCCAGGATCAGCACGATCGAGGGGATCGGGTTGCGGATCGCCCCGGCGGAGATGTTGAGAGCCATGGCGCGGGCCTAGTTTGCGCGGCCGCGGAGCGCGGCGGCTTTTTCGCCGCCCTCGGTCTTCGCGTCGTTGGCGGCGGCCGGCGCGGCGGCAGGTCGCGCCGCGGGCGCGTCCGCCGTCACCGGCCGGATGGAATCGCCGTCCTGCAGGAAGGCTGCGCCGGCGCCGGCGACGCGCGTGTTCAGCGGCAGGCCGGAGCGGATCTCCACCCAGCCGCTGTCGCGCATGCCGAGCTGCACCATCCGGCGCGAGACGCGGTTCTGCTGGTCCACGACGTAGACGTACGCGTCTCCGTTCTGGAACAGCACCGCCGTTTGCGGCACGGCCGCGGTGCGGCGCTGCGGCAGCACCGCTTCGCCGCGCAGATACATGCCCGCGCGCACCTGGCTGTCGCGCGGGAGCGAGAACAGCGCTTCCCCCGTGCGTGTCCGTGGATCGATCGATGAGGCGAGCCGGCGAAGGCGCCCGTCGACTTCCGCGCCGTTGACGAGTCGGAAGGTGGCGGTCTGGCCGATCTCGAGCGCGAGGATGTCGGATTCCGCCACCTGCGCGGCGACCTCAAGATCGTTCCCGCCTGCGATACGGAAGAGCGTCTGGCCGTCGACCGGCGCGCCCAGCGTCGCCTGGCGATCGATGACGAGGCCCGCGACGGGCGCGCGGACATACCCGCCGGCAAGACGCGCATTGGCTTCTGCAAGCGCCGCTTCAGCGGCGGCGAGGCGCGCGTCGGCGGCGTCGGCCGCGGCGCGGCGTTGGCCGATCTGTTCAGCCGAGAGGGCGCCGGAATCGCGGATGGATTCCGCGCGATTGTATTCGTCGCGCGCGCGGATCGCGGCGCTGCGCGCTTCCGCCACCGCGGCTTGGGCGGAGCGGATCTGCGCGTTGGCGACGGCGGTGTCGAGCCGCGCGAGCGCTTGGCCCTGGCGCACCATCTGGCCTTCGTCGGCGAGCAGTTCGAGGATGCGCACCCCGGACGCCGGCGCCACGACATGGATATCGCGCACCGGGCGGGCTTCGCCCGAAAGCGCGATTTCGGGTGTGAACGCGCGCGCTCCAACCGTGATCACCGTGACCGCCTGGCGGGGATCGGGGGCCGTGCCTTCGCCTTCAACGCCGCCGAGCCGGGTCAACACCGTGAGCACGAGCGCGGCCGCGACCACGGCGCCGAGCGCGAAGAACACTGTGCGCCAATTGCGCCGGCGCTGATCGGGAGCGGTGTCTTCTTCATGCTGCGCATCGCGGAGCACGAAGGGCGGAACCGGCGCATTCATCGGGTGGACTCCGTCACGGGCGCATGGCGCGCGCCCTTGGCCGCTAGTCGGGCCGTCATTGGGGCCGTCAGGGGGATCGTCGGGGAAGCCCGCTTCATGTCGGCGCTCCAGCCGCGGGGGCAAGATAACGTTCTGCGACGATGCGGAACTGATGCAGAATTGTCTCGTGCGGCTCGATATTGAATGCGGCGCGGACGCCGATGCCGTCGAAAATCGTCATCAGCGTGCGCGCGACGTCGCTCGGCGGCAGCACCGGGTCGATCTCGCCGCGGGCCTGCGCGTCGGCCACGGCCTCGGCCAGGTTCATGATGCTGCTTTCCTGGATGCGCGCGAGCCGCCGGGCCAGGATCGGGTCGCGCGCGGCCTCGCTGGCGATGTCGCAGAGCAGCGACCCCGCGTCGGCCTGCGCGAACTTCGCCAGGAATTTCGCCGCAACCACCAGGAGGGAGTCGATGAAGGAGCGCTCGCTGAAAAGCTTGCGGAATTCCTCTTCGGCCTCGCGCCGCTTTTCTTCGGAAATGGCGGCGATGATGTCGGCCTTGGAGTCGAAATAGCGGTAGAGGGCGCCGGGACTGATGCGGGCTTCGGCGCAGATCTCCTGCATCGTGGCCTGATGGAAACCGCGGCGGCGGAAACAAGCCTCGGCCGCCTCCAGGATCTGCTGGCGGCGGCGGACGGCGAGGTCAGGGTCGGCGAGCCTGGCCATGGTCCGAGTGGTTCCCCTCACGCGCCGCAGCCGGGGCTGTTGAAGCCGGCGATGGTGCGACGCATATAAAACGAATGTTCGCTCACAAAATGTGAAGGCGATCTCGATACGTCAAGGGCGTGGCGGCGGCGCTCTTGCCGGAGGCCGCGTCAAGGCGGAGATCGAGGGGGAGATGAGGGCCGGAGGGATGATGATGCGGTTCGATCGGGCTCTTCGGGACGCCATGGTGCGCGGCGCGGCGGCGACGGCGCTGGCTGCGGCGCTGACCGGCTGTTCGCTGATGCCCCGAGAACGGCCGACGCCCGGGCCGCTGCCGGCGACCTGGGTCGACGCGCCCCAGGGCGCAGCGGACCCGGCCTCGCTGACGGATTGGTGGCGCGGCTTCGACGATCCGCTGCTCGATACGCTGGTCGCGGAGGCGCTTGAGAACGGCGGCTCGGTGCGGACCGCGGCGCTGCGCGTCCGCGAGGCGCGGGCGGTGTCCTATTCAACGATTGCGAACTTCCTGCCGCAGGTGGATGGGTTCGGCCGCGGCGACTACACGCAGGCGCTGGACGGGCCGGAGCTGCCGCGCGCGGATCAGACCGGCGTCCAGGCGGAGCAGCTGATCGGCAGGTACGGCGCGCAGGTTTCCTGGGAAATCCCGCTGTTCAGCCGGATCAGCGCGGCGGCGGCTGGCGCGCGCGCGAACACGCGCGCGGCGCTGGCGGATCTGCGCGGCGCGCAGGTGGCGCTCGCGGCGGACGTGGCGGAGGCCTATGTCGCGCTGCGCGCGGCCCAGCAGAGCCGCGCAGCGCTGCGCGAGGCGGTGGCGTTCTCTGACCAACTCGCAGCGATCGTGGAGACAAGCGCGGATGCGGGCTTCGCTTCGCCCGCCGATGCGGCCGATGCGCGCCGGCAGGCGGAGACGAACCGCGCGCGCCTGCCCAATCTGGAAATTGAAGTGCGGCGCGCCGAGCGCGTGCTCGCCGTCCTGCGCGGCATCGCTCCGGGTACGGAGGATGAGCCGACCGAGGCGGCGCTTGTCGCCGTGGGCGAGGTGCCCTCGTTGGATATCGACGCTGCGCCCCCGGCGCCGGCCGATCTGATCCGGCGCCGGCCGGACGTGGCGCAGGCGGAGGCGCTGGCGCTGCTGCGCGCGGCCGACGTGGGGATTGCGCGCTCAGACCTTCTGCCGCGGATCAATCTCACCGGTTCGATCAGCGTCAGCGACAACGTGATCGGCGCCGCCTTGAGCGAGCGCTCTTCCGGGGTGTCGATGACGCCGTTCATCAGCGTGCCGCTGTTCGATTGGGGCACGCGCCTGGCCGAAGTGCGCGCGCGCGATTCACGGTTTGAACAATCGCTGATCCAGTACCGCGACACCGTGAACGGCGCAGTGCAGGAGGCAGCCAATGCGCTGACCGCGCTCGACCAGGGCGTAGAGCGGCTGGATGCGTCGCGCCGTGCGGAGGCGGCTGCGGAAGTGAGCGCACGCGGCTCGCGCGCGGCGTACGAAGCTGGCATCCAGAGCCTTGCCGATCGGCTGCGCATCGAGCAATTGCTGATCGATGCGCGCCTGTCGCGGATCGATGCAGAAGCGGCCCAGGCGCGTGCGGCGATCGCCGTCTACCGGGCCTTCGGCGGCGGCCCGGGCGACGCGGTGAGCACAGACTAGACCGCCGACTTTGTGCCCGGCGCGGCTGTCGTACGCGCTCCACGTAAGCGCATGGAACAGGAACTCCCGCAGCGGCGGATCATTGATTCCTCACGCAGCGCTGGCGCGACGCCGGCGCACCCGCCGTGCGCGCGCATGGCGCGAAAGGAGATGAGGATGAAGCTCCGTCTGTTCTTGATGGCGGCCGCCGCGGCAGCGGTCACGGCCTGCCAAGCTGAAACGCCGACGACCACCGAGACGACGCCGCCGGCCGACATGGCCTCCACGCCGCCGATGGCGACGACGCCGGCGATCGCCAACCAGATGTTTGCGTGCACGGACGACACGCGCCTCGCCGTCACCATAAGCGACGCCGCCGCCGACGTTTCGGTCAACGAGGGCGCATCGATGACGCTGCCGCGCCAGGGCGAGAGCGATGTCTACACCGACGGCGCAGCGACCCTGACGCTTGAACGGCCGAACGTCCGCTTCGCACAGGGCGCGCAGGCGGCGCAGACATGCGTGCCCGCGGCCATGCCGGCGGATCCCGCCACACCGCAATAGCGAGCGCACAAAGAACGAGCGCACAAAGAAAAAGGCCCCGCGCGTGGTGGCGCGGGGCCGATCTTCTCGTCGTCGCCGGCGTCAGCTGGCGGCGGCGGCGCGGTCGCTTGCGCGGTCGACGCGCGATGCGGATTCAGCTTCGAGCCGTTCGAGCAGCAAGCGATGCTCGTCCCACAGCGCCGCAGGCAAGCGATCGCCGAAGCGCTCGTAGGCGGGCGGGATGAGCGCGGCTTCCTCCTGCCAGACGTCGCGATCGACCGAGAGCAGAAGATCAAGCGCGCCGTCCGGCAGCGCGAGGCCGCTGACGTCGAGCGAGGCTTTGGTCGGCACAAGCCCGATTGGCGTTTCGCGCGCTGCGGCTTCGCCGTCGAGTCGCTCGACGATCCATTTCAGCACGCGGGAATTGTCGCCGAACCCCGGCCACACATACTCGCCGCGCGCGTTCTTGCGAAACCAGTTCACAAAGAAGATGCGCGGCAGCTTGGCGCCGGCCTGCTGGCCGATCTTGAGCCAGTGGGCGAAGTAGTCGCCCATGTTGTAGCCGCAGAACGGCAGCATCGCGAACGGGTCGCGGCGCAACTCGCCGACCTTGTTCTCCGCAGCGGCCGTGCCTTCGGATGCGACGTTGGAGGCGAGGAAGACGCCGTGGCGCCAATTGAACGCCTCCGTCACCAGCGGCACCGCGCTCGCGCGGCGTCCGCCGAAGAGAATGGCGCTGATCGGAACGCCCTTGGGATCTTCCCATTCCGGCGCGATGATCGGGCACTGGCCGGCGGGGCAGGCGAAGCGCGCGTTCGGGTGCGCGGCGGGGAATTTCGAATCCGGCAGCCAGGGATTGCCTTGCCAATCGGTCAGACCCGGCGGGGGCGTCTCGGTCATGCCTTCCCACCAGACGTCGCCGTCCGCGGTGAGCGCAACGTTGGTGAAGATGGTGTTCCGATCGAGCGATTGCAGCGCGTGGCGGTTGGTGGCTTCGCTGGTGCCGGGCGCGACGCCGAAGAAGCCGGCCTCGGGATTGACCGCATAGAGACGGCCGTCGTCGCCGAAGCGCATCCAGGCGATGTCATCGCCGATCGTCTCCGCCTTCCAGCCCTTCAGCGTCGGCTGGAGCATGGCGAGATTGGTCTTTCCGCATGCGGAGGGAAACGCCGCAGCGATGTACTTCACCACGTTTTTCGGCGAGGTGAGCTTCAGGATGAGCATGTGCTCGGCCAGCCAGCCTTCGTCGCGCGCCATCACCGAGGCGATGCGCAGCGCGTAGCACTTCTTGCCGAGCAGCGCGTTGCCGCCATAGCCCGAGCCGTAACTCCAGATTTCGCGCGTCTCGGGGTAGTGCACGATGTACTTGGTCTCGTTGCACGGCCAGGCGACGTCGGCTTCGCCCGCGCCAAGCGGCGCGCCGAGCGAGTGCACGGCCGGCACGAAGAAGCCGTCTTCGCCCATCTGGTCGAGCGCGGCCTTGCCCATGCGCGTCATCACCCGCATCGATGCGGCGACATAAGCGCTGTCGGTGATCTCGACGCCGAGCGCTGAAATCTTGGAGCCGAGCGGGCCCATGCAGAACGGCACGACATACATCGTCCGTCCACGCATCGATCCTTTGAACAGGTCGCCGAGGATGCCGCGCATTTCGCCCGGGGCCATCCAATTGTTGGTCGGCCCGGCGTCGGCCTGATCTTCAGAGCAGATGTAGGTGCGGCTCTCGACGCGGGCGACGTCCTTGGGATCGGAGGCGGCGTAGAAGGAGTTCGGGCGCTTCGCGGGGTTGAGACGCTTGAGCGTGCCGCGGGCGACGAGTTCGTCGGTCAGCCGGGCGAATTCCGCGTCGGAGCCGTCGCACCAATGGACCCGGTCCGGCTGGGTGAGGGCGGCGATCTCGCGGACCCAGGCGATGAGCTTCTGATGGCGGGTCGGCGCGGGCTCAAGACCCGGCGGTTGCGTCGCGTTCAAAGAGGCCTCCTCGTGGGGCGCGTCCGCAGCGCCCAATGCGGATATAGCCGGGCGCACGTCCCCCGCGCCCCGCTCCGCGATCCATGCAAGAGCAGAGCCATCGCCCGGCGGCGGCGTCAATCCGCACGTGCGTCGCAGCGGCGCATAAACCGCCCGCGGGCGGGTCCGCTCAGTGCCCGAGGCCGGCCGTGGCGGCGCGCATGGCCGGCGCGATCTCGTCGTGGAGCACCAGATCGGCGAGCCCATCGAGCGGGGTTGGTTCGCGGTTTACAATGGCCAGTGTCGCGCCCGCTCGCTTGGCGATGACCGGAAACGTGGCCGCCGGGGTGACGACCAGGGAGGAGCCGAGCACAAGGAAAAGGTCGCAGGCGCGCGATTCCTCATCGGCGCGCAGCATCGGCGTCTCCGGCATCGGCTGGCCGAAGGAGATGGTCGCCGTCTTCACCAGGCCCCCGCAGACGCGGCAGGTCGGGATCACGCCCTCGTCGAGGAACGCCGCCCGGAACGCCTCGAGTTCGTAGCGGCGCCCGCACGCCAGGCAGCCGGCGTAGCTGGCGTTGCCGTGAAGTTCGATCACGTGGTCGGGGCCGACGCCGCTCTCCTGGTGCAGGTTGTCGAC
>WGOB01000048.1 GCA_016124255.1 Alphaproteobacteria bacterium
CCTTCCAGCCGCGCAAGCCGCCCAGCCGGTCCCGCCAGCGCCCGCGCGCCCTCCGCGCTCAATTCCTGAACCGTGAAGCTCTTCATGAACGACGCAACCGAGACCCCGCTCCACGCCCGCGCCGCGCCATCCGTCGGCAGCGCATGGCTCGGACCGCAGACGTAATCCCCGAACGTCTCTCCGCTCCACGCCCCCACGAACACCGCGCCCGCATTGTCGATCAGCGGGGTGATCCGGTCCGGCTGCGCGACCTGCACGGAGAGATGCTCCGGCGCGTAGGCGTTCGCCACCGCCGCCGCCGCTTCGGCGCTCCGTACACGGAACGCCCGCGCCGCGTTCAGCGACGCGCGCGCGATCGCAGCGCGCGGCAGCGACGTCGTCTGCGATTCCACCTCCGCAATCACCGCGTCGATCACATCGTCGGAAAACGCGGCGAAGAGCACTTGCGCGTCTTCGTCATGCTCGGCCTGGCTCAAGAGATCGGCCGCCACCAGCGCGGGATCGGCGCTCTCGTCCGCGATCACCATGAGTTCGCTCGGCCCGCACGGCGCATCGATCGCCGGCCCGCCCGGCAGCGCCGCAGCAAAACGCTTGGCCTCCGCGACATACGCGTTGCCCGGCCCGAAGATCTTGTCCGCGCGCGGCATGCCCGCGCCATAGGTGAACGCCGCGATCGCCTGCGCGCCGCCGACGAGATGGAGCGACGAGAGCCCGCACGCCGCCGCCGCCGCGATCATCATTGGATGCGCGCCCCCTTGCGCGCTGGGCGGGGTGGCGACGATCCGGTTCTTCACGCCCGCCGCCCCGGCCGGCGCAGCCAGCATGATCAGCGTTGAGAAGAGCGGCGCGGTGCCGCCGGGCGCATAAAGCCCGCACGTTTCGATCGGCCGCCACACCCGCGTGCACACCACGCCGGGCCGCACCTCGATCCGCTGCGAAACCGGCTTTGTCGCGGCATGATAGCGCGTGACGTTCTCTACGCTCATGTCGAGCGCTGCGAGATCCTCGCGCGTCGCCTGCGCGCGCGCTGCATCGATCACCCGCGCCGTCAGCGCTAATTCTTCCGGCGCGCGCTTGTCGAGCCGCTCCGCCCAGCGCGCGACGCCCACCGCGCCGTCGCGCTCGACATCCGCAAAGACTGCCGCAACCGCTTCACTCACGCGCGCATCGCGCCGCCGCGCCGGCCGCGCCAGCGCAGCCGCGCGGTCTTCAGCCGAAAGCGCCGACCAATCGTAGCGTCTCATCACATCATCTTCTCGATCGGCAGCACCAGGATCGCGGAGGCGCCCGCGCCCTTGAGCCGCTCCAGCGTCTCCCAGAACACGCTCTCCTGGCACACCGCATGCACCGCCAGCACATCCTCGCGTCCCGCAAGCGGCGTGATCGTCGGCGCGTCCGCCCCCGGCAGGATTGATGTAATCTCCGCAAGCCGTGCGCGCGGCGCGTTCATCATGATGTACTTGGCCCCGCGTGACGCCGAGACGCCGCGAAACCGCGCCAGCATGCTCTCCGCCAGATCCGCGAACGCCGGCTGCACGCCCTTCGGCGCGCGGATCAGCACCGCTTCGCTTTCAAGCACCGTGTCGTAGGCTTCAAGCCCGTTGGCCTCCAGCGTCGCGCCGGTCGAGACCAGATCGCAGATCGCCTGCGCCAGGTGCAGCCGCGGCGCCACCTCCACCGCCCCGCGCATGGTCAGGATCTCCGCCTCCACGCCGTGCGCATCGAGAAACCGCTTCAACGACCGCGGATACGTCGTCGCAATGCGCAAGCCGGCGAGCGAATGCGGGTTGGCGTATTTGAATCCGGTCGGCGCGGCGATCTTCAGCGTGCAGCGCCCGAAGCCAAGCGCCATCGCCTCCCCCGGCGCCCGCGCGCCGAGATCGGTCTCCGCCAGCACGTTGCGCCCCACGATGCCGAAATCCGCGACGCCGTCGCCCACGAACGTCGGGATGTCGTCGTCGCGCACGCGCAGGATGTCGATCGGGGCATTCTCGACGCGATAGAGCAGATCGTTCGCGCCCTTCATCACCCGAAAGCCCGCGGCCTCCAGGAGCTCCAGGCTCTTCTCCGCCAGCCGCCCGCTCTTCTGCACCGCGATCCGCAACGCCGGCGCGCTCATCGTTTCGGTCCCTTCTTCTTGCTCGAGAGCCGATCGAGCACGATGCGATAGCCCTGATACGGCATGTCCTTCAGAAACCGCGCCACCCGCGTCACCGTCGCCGTCGACGCCGGCGCTTGCGCCGCAATCTCGCGATACGAGAGCGCGCCCTCATCGAGCAGCCGCGCCACCAGCCACCGCTCCGACAGCGCCTTCACTTCGCCCGGCGTGCAGAGATCGCGCAAGAACGCCTCCGCCTCGCGGCGGCTCTCCAGCGCAAGCAGCGCATCGACCAAATCTGGCCGCCGGGCGCCGCCCGCAGCCTTCGCGCCCGTCATCGGCACGCCTCCGTGATGTGGCAACGTTTTAACACGTTAAAACACCACGTCAAGACCTCTCCTTCCGCACCCGTTCACGGGGGAGCGCCCTCCCGGACTTGATCCGAGGGGACGGAGGGGCGCGCGGATACGCACATCCGCCCCTCAGTCAGCGGGCTCTATCCCGCCGCAATCAGCCCGCGCTCCAAGAGCAGCAGCGCCTCGCGCGCGAACACGCGCATGTTCCCCACGCGGTCGCGCTCGCCCGTCTCAACCGTCAGCGCGATTTCCGCGCCCGGCCCGACGAGCGCGATGCACGTATGCCCGGCCGCATCGCCATAAGGATTGCCCGTCGGCCCCGCCGCGCCGGTTTCGGACAATCCCCAATCCGTCCCGAACCGGTTGCACGCCGTGCGCGCGAGGATGAGCGCGTAGGGCTCGCTCGCGCTGCGCACGCCGGCGACGTCCTCCTTCGCCAGCCCCATCAGCGTCGCGCGCGCCCGCGGCGTGTAGACGACGCCCCCGGCCACGAAATACGCAGATGCGCCCGGCACGGCCAGCAGCGCCGCCGAGATCAATCCGCCCGCGGACGATTCCGCCACGCCGACCCGCTCCCCCCGCGCCGTGAGGCGCTGCGCAATCCGTTCAGCGATTGGGATGAGCGTATCCATGTCGGCGCCTTCGATACGAAACAGGGGAAACCCATCCCACCCATTCCCGAACGAATGCGCAAGCGTTCGGCCCCATTCACCGCAAACGGTCCTGTTCGCCGCGTCCGGGGGACCCGACAGCCCGAAACCTTGCGGGCGCGCGTTATTGACTTCTCAACCTCTTGCGACGATATCACGACCCAGCGACCGTTCGCCTCCAGCCGCTCGGCATGGTGAAGCGCAACGCGGTCACCCTGGAACGCCACCATCGACGTTCGGCTTTGAGCATCCCGCTTCTTTCGGGCCTGCGCTCGCCGCCTTTCTTCGCCGTCGCATCGTTCCCTTGATCACAGGCGCGCGTCCGCGCGCCCGAAAGACGATTCATGACCAGTTTTGATTCCCTCGGCCTTGGCGCGCCGCTTTTGAAAGCGCTCGCCGCCGAGAACTATGCCAACCCCACGCCGATCCAACAGAAAGCGATCCCGATCGTCCTGTCCGGCCGCGACCTCGTCGGCCTCGCGCAGACCGGCACCGGCAAGACCGCCGCCTTCGCGTTGCCGGTGCTGCAGCGCCTCGGCGAAACCCGCCGCCACGCCGGCGCCCGCGCCTGCCGCGCGCTGGTGCTCGCGCCCACGCGCGAACTCGCCGCCCAGATCGCGGACTCCTTCCGCGCCTACGGCCGCTTCCTCGGCCTCTCCACCGCCGTCGCCTTCGGCGGCGCTTCCATGGGCAAGCAGGTCCAGGCGCTCGCCCGCGGCGTCGATATCCTTGTGGCGACGCCCGGGCGCCTGCTCGACCACGTCTCGCAGCGCACGCTCAGCCTCGCCAACGTCGAGATTCTGATCCTCGACGAAGCCGATCACATGCTCGACATGGGCTTCGTCCACGATCTGCGCCGCATCGCGCAGCTCGTGCCGGCCGAGCGCCAGAGCCTCTTCTTCTCCGCCACCATGCCGCCCGCGATCGCGGATCTCGCAGGCCAGTTCCTGCGCGATCCGATGCGCGTCGCGGTCGCGCCGCAATCGACCACCGCAGAGCGTGTCGACCAAGCCGTGATCCACGTCGCACAGACGGCCAAGTTCGATCTGCTCGACGCGTTGCTGAACGAAGACGTCGCAATGGCGCGCACGCTCGTGTTCGCGCGCACCAAGCACGGCGCCAACCGCCTCGCCCAGCGCCTCACGAGCGCCGGCCACGCCGCCGACGCGATCCACGGCAATAGGAGCCAGGGTCAGCGCGAGCGCGCGCTCGAGGCGTTCAAGAAGGGGCGCATCCGCGTGCTCGTCGCCACCGAGATCGCGGCCCGCGGCATCGATGTCGAGGAGGTGAGCCACGTCGTGAACTACGACCTGCCCAACGTGCCCGAGCAATATGTCCACCGGATCGGCCGCACCGCGCGCGCAGGCGCAGCAGGCCGCGCGATCTCGTTCTGCGCACCGGACGAGCGCGCCTACCTGCGCGACATCGAGAAGCTCACCAGGCAGCCGGTGCCCGTCGTCGCCCACGCGCTGGCGACGGCCCCGGCGACGCCCGCATCCGCGCAAGCGCCCCGCCAGCACCGCAAGCCGGCGCACACGGAGCGGCCCAAGCAGCAGAAGCCGGCGCACGCTGAGCGACCCAAGCAACAAAAGCCCGCACCGCAACAATCGAAGAATGCGCCTGCAAAAAAGCCGCCCGCACGCTCACACGCCCATCATCGCGACGAAGGCGATCGGCGCGATCGCAAAGGCAACGAGGTCTGGTCGAACGCCGCGCCCCAGCGCAACCGTCGCAGACGCCGCGCCTGAAGCAATTGAGCCCAAGACACAGCGAACCCGGCGCGCCCTGAGGTGCGCCGGGTTCTTGCCGTATGCCGCCGCCCGTCAGTAGCGGGCGCGCGCGACCACCGCACGGAATTGCGGCATCGCGTCGTTCACCGCCTCACGCACGCAGTCACGATCACTGGTGACGGAAGGGCCGACCACGATGTCGTCCGCTTCCTCGCACGCCAGCCGCGCCGTCTCCGTCACGCGCTGGCGCAGCTCGCGCACATCCGCCGCGTAGCGCAGGTCGAGATCGCGCGCATAGACGATGCGCGACACCGAGACGACTTCCGTCCGCGCGCCCAGCGGCCCGCGCTGACGCTCGCGATGCACGCTGTAGGGCGCGACGACCGTGATCCCGTCATCCTCGTAGACGACCTCATCGCCATAATACGGATCGCTCGAATACGTGTCCGCCGCACTGGTTTGGACGAACCCGAAGCTCGCGACGCCGAACGCCGCCGCAGCGCCGAGCGCCGCAGCCAGTTTTCCTTTGCGCACAATTCTCTCCATTGCAGGGCGCGCCGCGAGGGCGCGAAAAGTGAGCTCCCGCTGGCAAGGAAAACGGAAATGGGCCGAATTCGTTCCGATCGGGTGCAGCGCGGATCGTGCTAGGGAGGCGCCGATGGCCACGCCCGCCGACGTCCGCCGCGCCGCCCTCGCGCTTCCCGGGGCGCATGAAGTGCAGGACCGCCACGGGATCTGGTTCAACGTCGGCAAGAAGACGTTCATCGTCTGCTGGGGCGACGCCTGGGTCTTCAAGCTGCCGAAGCCGCGTCAGGAACTGCTGTTCGAAGCCCGTCCCGAAATCTTCACGCCCTTCCGCGCCGGCGCGATGCTCTGGTCCACCGTCGATATCGCCAAGCTCTCCCGCGCCGAAACCAGGCATTTCGTGACCGAAGCCTGGACCACCATTGTCCCCAAGAAGCGCGCGCGCACGCTCGCGCCGCCCTCATAGGCGCTCAGCGCCGTCCATCTCGCCGAGGCGCCGATCGAATGTCGCAAGCGGCCCATGCCCCTGCTGACGCGCGACTTCGAGGATCAGGCAATCGGAGAACCCAATTCGCGGATGGGCGCGATAGAGATTGAGCGCCCGGCGCACCAGATGGCTGTCCTGAAGGCTCAGCTGCGCGTGATCGAGCAGCATGTCGATCGCCAAGGCGATCTGTTTGCTGGACAGACCATAAACCGAGTCCAGCACACACACGGCCTCGACGAGAACCAAGTGCGAGACCCACGCGCCTTTCTCGACGCCCGCTTCCGCGCGCGCGACCTGTCCAGGCTCGTCGCGCGCGATCAGCCGAACCAGCACATTCGTGTCAATCGCGCGCATACTTCTTGCGCATGTGCGCCCGGACGCCCGCTTTCAGCTGCTGCAAGGTCTTGGCCGGCGGGCTTTGCCCCTTGAACACGGCCGCGTGCACCGCAGCGGAGCTGTGCAGGCCGACGCGGCGCACCACAACCTCGCCGTCCCGCTCTTCCCACTCGATTGCAGAGCCTGGGCCGATCCCGAGCTTCTTTCGAATCTCGGCCGGAATTGAGATTTGGCCCTGCGCCGTGAGCTTCGATTGGATCGTCACGGCCCGATATTACCACGGTAATGCAGATCGACAAGGCGCGCCCGTATTGCGATCGTCGGAAAAAACCTCTGGCGCACATTGGCGCCTTCGATCCTTGGGGGCCGGGTCTCGCCTTCGCTTCGCCCGGAATGAGGAAGGTGGGTGCAGGTCCGGCTGAACCTAGCGCTCAACGCACATCGCGATGCCCATGCCCCCGCCGATGCACAGCGTGGCGAGGCCCTTTTTCGCTTTCGACCGCCGCATCTCGTAGAGCAGCGTCGTCAGCACCCGCGCGCCGGACGCGCCGATCGGATGACCGATCGCGATCGCGCCGCCGTTCACGTTCACCTTCGCCGGGTCCCAGCCCATGTCCTTGTTGACCGCGAGCGCCTGCGCCGCGAACGCCTCGTTAGCCTCAATCAGATCGAGATCGGCGACCTTCCATCCCGCCTTCTCCAGCGCCGCCTTCGACGCCGGGATCGGCCCCGTTCCCATGATCGAAGGATCGCATCCGCGCGAAGCCCACGACGCGATCCGCGCCAAGGGCTCGATGTTGCGCTTCTTGGCCTCGTCCGCCGTCATGATCACGAGCGCGGCCGCGCCGTCATTGATCCCGGACGCGTTCGCGGCCGTCACGGTGCCGCCGTCCGGCTTGAACGCGGGGCGCAGCTTGGCCGCATCCGCGACCGTTGCGCCATGGCGGATGTATTCGTCACGATCGACCGTGGTGTCCCCGCGCCGGCCTTTGATCGTCACCCGCGCGATCTCGTCGATGAACTTGCCGCCTCTCTGCGCCGCTTCGGCCTTGTTCTGCGACGCCGTCGCGAACGCGTCCTGCTCCTCGCGCGTGATCTGCCATTTCTGCGCGACGTTCTCCGCCGTGATGCCCATGTGATAGCCGTAGAAGACGTCGGTGAGCCCGTCCTTGATCATGGAATCGTTGAATTCCATGCCGCCCATCTTCTGGCCCGCGCGCAGGTGCGCGACGTGCGGCGAGAGGCTCATGTTCTCCTGCCCGCCCGCGACCACGACCTTGGCGTCCCCCGTCGCGATCTGCTGGTAGGCGGTCGCCGCCGCGCGCAGCCCGGAGCCGCACACCTGGTTGAGCGACCAGGCCGGGCTTTCGTCCGGCACCCCCGCCGCGCGCGACGCCTGCCGCGCCGGGTTCATGCCTTGGTTCGCTGTCAGAACCTGGCCAAGCACCACCTCGTCGACGTCCTTGGCGTCCACGCCCGCCCGCTGCAGCGCCGCCGTAATCGCCGTCTTCCCGAGTTCGAACGCCGGCAGCGCGGCGAACGCGCCGTTGAACGAGCCGACCGGCGTGCGGGCGGCGGCGGCGATGACGATGTCGGGGGCGGCCATGGGGTGTCCTCTTATGGTTTTCGCGTGCAGCGCGTCTTGCCTCGCATAGTGCGCCGCACTTGGGAAGCGGGCGGGAACCCGCGCACGCGCCGCGCTGCGAGAAAAACCGCGCGGTTTGAAATGGATCGTGGGAAAATCCGCCCGCTTGGGCTATGCTGCGCCGCGAAATCAGACGGCTCCCCCGTCCGGAGGAAGAAAATTGGCGAACGGAAACGGGCGATCGGAAGAGACGGTCGCGTCCGCGCCGGTGGTGATCAAGAAGTACGCCAATCGGCGCCTCTACAACACCGACACAAGCTCCTACGTCACGCTGGAGCATCTAAGCGAGATGGTCCGCGAGGGGACCGATTTCGTCGTGCGCGACGCCAAGACTGATGAGGATCTGACCCGCTCTGTCCTGACCCAGATCATCTTCGAGCAGGAGAACCGCGGCGGCCAGACTCTGCTGCCGATCCAGTTCCTCCGCCGTCTCATTCGCTTCTACGGCGACCAGATGCAGTCCTTCGTGCCCTCGTACCTTGAGATGAGCATGGAGACCTTCGCGCGCCATCAGGAGCAGCTGCGCGAGCAGATGACCCGCGCCTTCGGCGGCCGCACGCCGATGGCCGCATTCGAGGAGCAGGCCCGCCAGAACATGGCGATGTTCGAGCAGGCCCTGCGCATGTGGAGCCCGTTCGCGCAGGGCGGCGTCCCGCCCGTGGCCCCAGCCAAGCCCGACGCCAAGCCCGACGCCAAACCCGGCGAGGCCAAGCGCGACGACGCCGCCCGCGAGGAGGCCGTCGAGACCCTGCGCAAGCAGATGGATCAGATGCAGAAGCAGCTCGACCTGCTCAGCGGCGGCACGCGCAAGCCCTAGGCGTCACCGCGATGCGGCAAGAGGCATGAGGGCGAACGCGACCAGGGCTGCGCCGTAAACCATCCCGGCAGGCGCAGCGAAGCGCGCGAGAAACGCCGCAACATCGAGCCCGCGCCATGCGGCGCCCAGCGCGATCTCCGCAGCGAGCAGCAGCAAAAGTCCGATCGCGCCCATCGCCAGCCGCGCGCCGGCGCTGTTGAGCGCGAACCGGCGCACGATCCAGCGCGCCGCGAACCAGAGCGCCGCCAAAAGCACAGCGCTCTCCGCCGCCGTCGCCCACGCCTCGCCGATCCGCGGAGCCAGCACAAGAACCCGCACCGGCGCGAGCGCAAACCCGATCGCAAACGCCGCAGCAAAGTAGAGCCCACCCGCCCAGAGCGTGCGCATGGCTAACGCGTGCCAAACCGGGACGCCCCGCCCCGGCGCGACGTTTGCACTTTCCTCACCATGTCCGGCCGCCGCGCCTCCGATTGGGTCTCGATCCCTGCCGCCTCTGCGGACGGCGCCGAGCGCCGCGGCGGCGATCGCCGCGCGGACGACCGCCGCGCCCCGATGCGCAAGGTCGACGTGCTTTTCTGCGCCACCCTCGTCGCTCAGATCCGCGCCGCGCCTGCGGCCCGGCCGCCGGCGTCACAGCCCTATGCGCGCCGCGGCCATCGGCCTGGCGTCGTCGCCGATCTCAAGGCCTGATCCGTGCGGGCGCTCTTCCCGCACATCCGTCTGATCGCGGTTCAGCAAGCGGCGCACGCGCCGTCCGCCTGGGACCTCGGACGCTGCATCGATTTCGCCGTCGCGCTCGCGCTCGGCCTCTGGTGCCTCTGAGGCTAGGCGCCGCCGGAGCCGAAATCGACGTCGCGCCGCGCCGCAACGATCGTGACCACCACGCCCGCCAGCACGTCCAGCACGCTCATCACCATCAGGAAGAAGAACGTGCTCGTCGCGAACGCCGGGTGCAGCAGGAACTCCACCAGGCACAGGATAAACACCAGCATCGACAGCGCGTGATTGAAGATCGCCATCGTCCCGGTGCTGGTGGACTTCAGGAGTTCCACGAACAGACACACCAGGCCAATCAGCACCAGGACGTCGCCGCCGGTCACCGCCCAGCTCACCCCGACGCCGGACTCGCTCGACGCCATCGGCACGCCGTCGCCGAGCACGGCTTTCAGCCCCTCGCGCACCGCCGCGGGGTCGCTGCCGCCGAAGATCGCCCAGAAATTGTAGATCAGCACTGGGATCAGGATCAGCGGAAAGACCTTTAACAACGCCCCCATCGCACTCTCCTTTGGCGCAGCGCCGCGTCGCCCGCGCATGCTCGCCGCTCGCAGCGCCGCATATTCTCCCGCGCCGACCGGCCTGTCGTTCATAGCTCGTCCCACCCATCGGGATTGCGGGCCCGGCTGTTGAGCCACATCACGCCGAACAGGTCGGTCATGTTTGCGCCCAACCGCCCCAGATTGGTGTAGTTCGACCGTCCCGCCGTCCGTGGCCGATGGTTCACGTCCTCGAACTCCACCACATACCCTTCCCGCAACATTAGCGCAGGCATGTAGCGGTGCATATGATCGAAATAAGGAAGCCGTAGGAAGGCCTCGCGGAGAAAGACCTTGATTCCCGAGCCGGAATCGTCGGCGCCGTCACGCAAAAGCCGCTTTCTGACGCCGTTGGCGATCCGCGAACTCACCCGCTTGCCCCAATTGTCCTGGCGCTTCGCGCGCCGCCCGCCGACCATGCCGAGCCCGGCCGGCGCCTCGGGGCGCACCAACTTGTGATAGAGCCGCGGCAGATCGGCCGGATCGTTCTGGCCGTCGCCGTCGAGCGTGCCGATCACCGGCGCGCGCGCCGCAATCACGCCGGTCCGCACCGCACGGCTCTGTCCGGCGTTGGCGCGGTGCGAGACGATCCGCATTTCGGGGATGCCGCGCCGCGCGTCTGCGAGTTCGGCCCGCGTGTCGTCGCGGCTCGCGTCGTCGACGAAAACGCCTTCCCAGGAGCGCCCCGACATCGCCGCCGCGATCTCGCGCGCGAGCGCGGCGGCGTTGCCGGCCTCGTTGTGCATCGGCACGACGATGCTGAATTCGACGGCGTCGGCCAAACGGGGCTCCAGGCGGCTTCAGGCCGGGCTTCTTAGCGGCTCGCCCGCGCCGGCGCGAGTGCGCTCAACCGCCGCCGTCGCCGCGGCTCGCCCGACGGCATCAAGCTGCTGACCGCGTTCAATCGGGCGGCTAAGAAGCGCTCCCGTGGCTGACCGCGCGCCTGCCGAGATTGATCTCATCGACCGCCTCGCCCGCGGCTGGCGCGCCTATGCTCTGATCGCGCTCGTCGCGCTCGCCGCCGCCATGCCCGGCTTCACCCGCATCCCGGTCACGGACCGCGACGAGGCCCGCTTCGCCCAGGCCACGCGCCAGATGCTGGAGACCGGCGACTTCGTGACCATCCAGGTGCAGGACGAGCCGCGCCACAAGAAGCCGATCGGCATCCATTGGATGCAGGCCGCCGCTGTGGCCGCGACCGCGCCCGTCACCGGCGGCGACAACGCCATCTGGGCCTATCGCCTGCCCTCTCTGCTCGGCATCCTGATCGCCGCGCTCGCGACCTTCTGGGGCGGCGCGGCGCTGGTCGGCCGCCGCGCGGCCCTCATCGGCGCAGTGCTCTTCTCCGCAACGCTGCTCGCCTCCGCCGAAGCGTTGATCGCCAAGACCGACGGCATGCTCTGCGGCATGACCGCCCTCGCCTTCGCCGCGATTGCACGGTTGCGCGAGCGCGTTGGCGCGGGGCGCATGCTTGCGCTGATCGCATGGACCGCGATGGGCGTCGGCGCGCTGGTGAAAGGGCTGACGCCGATCTTCGTGTTCGCGACGTTGGCGATGCTTTGGGCCTGGGAGCGTCGCATTCGGTGGGCCGCGCCGCTGCTGTGGCCCCCCGGCCCGATCCTCGCCGCGCTGATCGTGGCGCCCTGGTTGGTCGCGATCCAGCTCGCCACCGACGGCGCCTTCATCCGCGAAGCCTTCGCCAGCGATGTCGCGCCCAAGCTCGCCGGCGGCCAGGAGGGCCATTGGGGCCCGCCCGGCTACCACCTCGCGCTGACGCCCGCGCTCTTCTTTCCCGCGACCCTTGGACTCATCCCAGGTCTGGCGCTCGCGGCCTACGCCCTGCGCGCGCCGCAGAACAACGCAAGCGCCGCATCGATCCGTTTCCTGATCGCCTGGATCGTCCCGGTCTGGCTCCTCTTCGAGTGCCTGCCGACGAAACTCGCGCACTACGTCTTGCCGGCCTATCCCGCGCTCGCGCTGCTCGCCGGCGCCGGGCTGGCGGCGGCCGTGGAACGCCGCTGGCGCTGGTCGCCGGCGCTTTCGTTCGCGCTCTTCGCGCTTGGCGCCGTGATCCTCGTGGCGCTCAACGCCTACGCCGTCACACTCATGCCGGGCGATGAGGCCGCCAACGCACGCCGCGCGATCCAGACCGCGCTGATCGGCGGCGCCGGGATCATTCTCGCGCTCGCGCTCATGCTGCTTGCGAAATCGCTCGCGCTGCGCATCGCGCTCGCGCTCGCGGTCGTGCTCGTCGGCGGCTGGTCGCTGCGCGATCGCATCCTGCCCGAGGCGCGCACCGTGCTGATCAGCGCCGAGCTTCAGTCCGCGCTCCACCGCAACGGCCTCGACGCCGCGCCCCTCACGGTCATCGGCTACCGCGAAACCAGCCTCGCCTTCATGACCCGCACCGACATTGAAATGCTGCCGGAAGCGGATTGGGAAGCCGCCCCGTCCAATGTTGAGAACGGCGACGCCCTCATCATCGCCTGCGACCGCGCCGAAGATTTCTCCGCCGCCCTCGCCCAACGCGCCCTGACCTTCACACCGCGCGACACCGTCGCCGGCACGAACTACGCCAACGGCGACGAACTCTGCCTCCAAGTCGGCGCGATCACCGCTGCACGTTGAGCCTAATTTGTCGACCACATCCTTCCGTCATTCAGGGCGAAGCGTAGCGGAGACCCGGAACCCTCCGGATCGCGCTCCGCGCGTCCGGAATGACGACAGTTGGAGTTGAAAAGGCCCCGCAATCGACGCGCCTCACCGATGGGGTCTACGTCACGGCGCCAGCGCGCCCATCAAGACGGCGCGCAACAATTACCGATGCTCGCCGAACACCGCGAGCATCAGCCGCTTCGACGCCAGGATCGCGCCGAGCGCGGGCGCAGCAACCGTTGCAAACGCGCGCTCGCCCGGCGTTCGCGCGCTGCGGTTCATGAACCGCGCCAGCCCCTGCGCCTCGCGCCGCGGCGCCCGCCGCTTCGGCGTGAATTGCACGCCCGACGCCGCCGGCTGCTGCATCACCTGGCCACCCGCCCGCTGCACCCGGCAGCAGAGATCGAGATCCGCCGCGTCCGTCGCGTAGCCGTCGTCAAACCCGCCGATCGCCTCGAAATCCACCCGCGGCATCAGCATCATCGCCCCGGACACCGCCGAGACCGGCCCGGCGTCCGTCAGCGACACCTCGTTGCGCCGCCGGCGCCGCGGCGTCTGCGCGCCCCACCCCAGCGCCACGGCAAGCGCCGACCAAGCGGTAAGCGGCCCCTTGCGCACCGAGCGCCGGTCGCGCCCGGCGGTGTCGGTCAGCCGCGCGCCGACGATCCAGGGCGAAGGCACATCGCCGCCGGCCGCCACCATCCGCTCCGCCGCCCCGCGCTGGAGCACGACCGTCGGATCGATGAACAGGAGCCAGCGGCCCCGCGCCCGGCTTGCGCCGAGATTGGCGCCGGCCGACACGCCGATGTCGCCCTGGCCCTGCAGCAGCACCACGTCGCGCCGGTCCGCCTTCAACGCCCGCAGCGCCGAGCTCACCGGCTCGGGATTGCCGTTGTCCACGATGACGAGTTCGTCGATCCAAGGCTCCGCCAGCGCGCTGCGCAGGCAGAGTTCCAGCGGCTGCCCCGTCATGTGCGTGACCACGACCGCCGACACCCGCACCTTGGGCTCGACGATCGCCTTGCTCTGGCGGGATGATTTCGGTTCCAAACCGCGCTCCCAACGCCGACTCGCGGCGCTTCAGTCTCAAGATGTGGGCAACCGCTCGCCTCGTCTAGGGGCCGCGCTTCGCTGGGCGCTTCGCCCACTGCAATTTTACCGGCGAGCGGCCGTTTGGTTCCGCCGCGCGGCAGACGGACCGCCCGCCGAACGCTACGCTGGCGCATGGCCCGAGCACTTCTCCTGGCCGGAAACGGCGTCCTCGGCGCGCGCACGGCGCGACGGCTCGCAGCCCTCAACGTGGACACGCGCGTGCATCATGCCGGCCGCCGCCCGGTCCCCAAGCATGACCGCATCGCGGAAGTCGTCGTCGCGCGCGCGCCGCCGCCGGTCGACGCTTTTCCCGTCGCCTCGGACTGCGACGTGGCAGTGCACTTCTATTGCATGGGCGCCCCGGATGCGGCGTCGTTCGTCGCCGCGTTCGACGGGCGCGCCAAGCGCCTCGTCCTGATCTCGTCGTGCGACGTCTATCGCGCCTATGGTCGGTTCTTGAAGATTGAACCCGGCCCGCCGGACCCTGCGCCGCTCGATGAAGCCGCCCCGCTCCGCAGCCGCCTCTACCCCTATCGATCCCGCGCCGCGAATGCGGACGCGATGGAGCATTGGTACGAAAAGATCGAGGCGGAGCGGACCGTCAGCGCCGCGCGCCAGTCCGAGGTCGTGATCCTGCGTCTGCCCAAAGTCTACGCCGAGGACAGCAACCAGGCCCTCGCCACCGTGTACGGCTTCGCGCATCAGCCGCGTTGGCGCTGGACGCACGGCCTCGCCGACAACCTCGCCGCCGCCATCGCCTTGGCCGCGCTGCACCCCGCTGCCGCCGGCGAGACTTTCAACCTCGGCGAACACCCGACGCCCGCCACCGGCGAGCGGCTCGCGCGCTTGGCGCCGCGCCCCGGCTTTCCGCCTGCGCCGGGCGACTACGACTTCGCCCAGGACATGGCGTTCGACACCACCAAGATCCGACGCGTCCTCGGTTACACCGACGACATCGACGAAACCGACGCGATGCGCGCGATCTCCCAAACCGGCGCGTTGCGGGCAGAGCCCGTCGGTGCTACTTAGTCATACCATGACGGTGAAGACCTCCATCTCCTTGACCGACGCCCAGGAGGCGTTCGCCCGCAAGCTGGTCGAGGAAGGCCGCTATGCGAGCCTGAGTGCGGTGCTGCAGCAGGGCCTCGAACTCCTCCGATCCGAGACCGAGGCGAAAGACGCCGAACTCGCCGCGCTGCGCGCGCTCCTGGAAGAACGCGCCAAAGGCCCGTTCCTTTCCATGGAAGAAAGCGACCAAGCCATCGACAAGATGATCGCGGAATTCAGCGAGCGCGATCTAGCAGATGACGCCATATAGGATTGAACGTCTGCCGCAGGTTGCGGACGATCTGCGAGACATTCTTCGCTTCCTCATTCGCAGTCAGATCCGTGTTGGCGAGCCGTTCGACCGGGCCAAGGCGCGCGCGGCAAAACGCGTGCGCGCAATTATAGAGTCGACCAAGACGCTCGCCGCCGCCCCCCATCAAGGCACGCTGCGGCCAGACCTGATGCCCGGCCTGCGCAATGTCACGAAGGACCGCGCGATCTTCTATTTCACCGTCGACGACGAGGCGCGCGTGGTACCCGTCCTCGCCGTTTTCTTCGGCGGCCAGGACCACCAGCGCGCCATGCTGAAGCGGCTGATGCGCAACGAGTGAGGTTGTAGGACCGCAAGCCGACTGGCCCGCACTGCTCCGAACAATGTGCGCCGATGGCGCGCGGTCCAACCTCCGAGGCGTCAATCCCCCCGCCGCTCATCCGGCGCTTTCGCCTCGTCCTTCAGCGCATCGAGCGCCTCGTCGAGGCTCATCACCGTCTGCTCCTGGCTGCCGAGGCGGCGCAGCGCGACCTTGCGCTCGTCCGCCTCCTTGCGCCCGACGACCGCGATCACCGGAACCTTCGCCAGCGAATGCTCGCGGATCTTGTAGCCGATCTTCTCGTTGCGTTTGTCCGCCTCCGCGCGCAGCCCGGCGCGCTTCAGCAGATCGACGACATGATCCGCATACGGATCGGCGTCGGACGTGATCGTCGCGACCGTCACCTGCACCGGCGCCAGCCACAGCGGAAACGCGCCGGCGTAATTCTCGATGATCACGCCGATGAACCGCTCCAGCGAGCCGAGGATCGCGCGGTGCAGCATCACCGGCTTATGCTTCTGCCCGTCTTCGCCGACATATTCCGCGCCGAGACGATCGGGCAGCACGTAATCGTTCTGGATCGTGCCGCACGTCCAGATCCGCCCGATCGCGTCCTTGAGCTGGAAGTCGAGCTTCGGCGCATAGAACGCCCCATCGCCTTCCGCGATGACGGGCTCGACGCCCGCCTTGCGCGCGGCGTTGAGCAGCTGGCCTTCCGCCATGTCCCAGAAGTCTTCGCTGCCCGCGCGCAATTCCGGCCGCGTGCCGAGCGCGATGTGATCGCGCGTCAGCCCGAAATCCTCATGCACCGAGTTCGCCAGCGTGATGAAGCGCGCGACCTCGTCCTCGATCTGATCCTCGCGACAGAAGATGTGCGCGTCGTCCTGCGTGAACGCGCGCACGCGCATGAGCCCGTGCAGCGCGCCCGACGGCTCGTAGCGATGACACGCGCCGAACTCGGCCATGCGCAAAGGCAGATCGCGATAACTCTTCTGCCCGAACTTGAAGATCTGCACGTGTCCTGGGCAGTTCATCGGCTTCAGCGACAGCGTCTCGCCTTCCGCCGTCTCGCACACGAACATGTTTGCGCGATAATTCTCCCAGTGCCCGCTCTTCTCCCAGAACGAGCGGTCGAGCACTTGCGGCGTGCGCACTTCGACATAGCCGGCCTTCTCCAGGCGCCGGCGCATGTACGCCTCGATCGTGCGCCACAGCGTCAGGCCCTTTTCGTGCCAGAACACCATGCCGCGCCCCTCTTCCTGCATGTGGAAGAGATCCATCTGCCGCCCGCGCCGGCGATGATCGCGCTTCTCCGCCTCCTCAAGCCGGTGGAGATAGTCTTCGAGCTGCTTCTCGTCCGCCCACGCCGTGCCGTAGATGCGCTGCAGCTGCTCGTTCGCCTGATCCCCGCGCCAATAGGCGCCGGCGAGCTTCATCAGCTTGAACGCTTTGCCGAGACGCCCCGTCGACGGCAGGTGCGGCCCGCGGCAGAGATCTTTCCACTCATTGCCCTGGCGATAGACCGTGATCGGCTCGCCCGGCGGGATCACGTCATCGATGATCTTGGCTTTGAACGTCTCGCCGATCGCGTTGAAATGCGAGATCGCTTCCGCGCGATCCCACACTTCGCGTTGGATCGGCAGATCGGCGTCCACGATCTCGCGCATCCGCGCTTCGATTCTAGGAAAGTCGTCCGTCGAGAACGGCTCGTCGCGATAGAAGTCGTAATAGAACCCGTCCTCGACCACGGGCCCGATCGTCACCTGCGTGCCGGGAAACAGATCCTGCACCGCCTGCGCCAGCACGTGCGCCGCATCGTGGCGCAAGACCTCCAGGCCATCGGCGCTGTCGCGCACGACGAGTTCGATCTTCGCGTCCTTCTCCAGCGCGCGCGTGAGATCCCACCACGCGCCGTCCACTTTCGCCGCGACCACTTTCTTCGCCAGCGATTTCGACAGGCCTTCGGCGATCTTCAGCGGCGTAACGCCGTCGTCGTACGCCCGCTCCGCGCCGTCCGGAAACTTTACATTGATGCTCATTGTTTCATCCTCATTCCCCCTCTCCCTTGCGGAGAGGGGGTAAGGGGGTGAGGGGCGGTCAGGACGAAGCGGCGGCGTCAAGTCCCGCGCTTCATCCGTCTACGGAGCGTTCCGCACGAACGCCCCTCCACCCCTACCCCTCCACCGCCGGGGAGGAGGGGGGCTGTCTCACGCCGCCCCTCCAGTCCCCATAGCGCCACGGCGTCCACCACCGCGCGGACGCCGGCTTCTCCGCCGGCGCGGGGTCCCAGCCCGACGATCCGCCCGGCCGGCAACGGCAGATGCGCGCGACCCCCATCCAGCCCCCCGCCCAGGCGCCGTGCTGCGAAACCGCGTCGCACATGAAGGCGGCGCAGCTCGGCGCGTGCCGGCAGCGCCCGATCAGCGCGAACGCCGGCGACAGCGTGACGCGATAGAGCCGCACCAGCCCGATGAGGCCGTGAGCAGGAATCGAAAGGCGCGCAGGCATCTGCGTGGTCGATGTCGTGGAAATGTTTGATGGCGACGGAGTGTCAAACGCAGCCGCTGCGGCGCGCTCCGTCCCGCGCCGCCGGCGTCAGCAGGTAGTCTTCGTGGCGGCTGCGCAATCCATCATGCAGCCGAGATAGCAAACCTCGCCGCAGAAATCGACCCCTGAACAGAACCCGCCCTGCCGGCGTCGATCAAATCTTGCGACGCTTTGCAGTGGCGGTCCGCGCGGCGGCGCGTAAATCTGACTCTACACCTGAGGGAGGACGCCCGTGCCCGTGTCAGAACAGCGCCTGGCCGAAATCCGCGAACTGTCCAACCACGAGCGGGTCGACCGCATGGACGTATCAGCGTTCACGGAGGCCGATTGGGCGCGCTTCGACGCCGAACTCGACGCCGAGACGCTCGCCTTCTGCAGGAACACCACCGACCCCGAGGAGCTGCATGCCTTCGCCCAAACCTGGAACTGGGACGCGGGGCACGGCGTTTTGGAGACAATCCTCAACAACCCCGCCTGCGAAGCCGCAACGGCGCTCCACATCTATTGGCACGCCGCGCCCGAATGGCATCGGCAATTCGCCGATGCCGATTCAATGCCCGGCGGCGATCCCGAGGACGTGCTGGGCTTTCTTTCACGCATCGAGGCCCGCTACGTCGCCGGCGCGTTTCCCCGCGGCGTGCTCGGGTTCGATCCCGCCGATCCATACGGGGGCGGCCAGGGCGGCAGTTTCATCGGCGTCTATGACGAGCTGCGCGACCGCTTTGTCCGCGCGCTGCCGCAGGCCATGTACCAGCCGGTGGAGCCCGCCCGGTAACAGCGACGCCCCGCCGCCGGCGACCGGACTTGGATCGCGCGCGCGCCGCCGGTATGCAGAGACCATGCAGTCACGCCAGAAAGGAGCGCCGATGCGCCTCGCCGCCGCCGCCCTCGCCGCCGCGCTCGTCCTCGCCCCCGCCGCCGGCTTCGCCCAGCAGGTCACCATCCGCACCGAGCCGCGGCCGGCCCTGGTCGTCGGCGGCTGGTCGTCGGACACCTACGCCTGCAGCCTCTACTGGAGCGAGCCCGGCGCCGACGGCCAGGCGGTCCGCCGCAGCGACACCCGTCGCGTCCCCGCCGGCGCCGCCACGTACGAGATCGCGTCTTCCGGCCCGCCGACCGACGCCGCCCTCGCCTGCACGCCGGACACAGCCCCCGGCGTCACGCCGACGCCGGACGGGTGCCGCGAATGGGTCCGCCCGGCCTACAGCGCGCTCGGCGCCGCCGGCGCCGCCAAGCAATTCCGCGACATCAATCCCGGCCGCTCCATGGTCTTCCGCATTGCGCTGACCCCGGACGAGGAGGGCGCGCCGCAGATGATCGCCGTCACCCCGCAACGCGCCGACGATCCCGTCCATATCGTCGAGTGGGGCGACCGCATCGCCGACGAGATCGCTGCGGTGGCGGCGCAAAGCCGCTTCACGCCGGAATGCGCCGGCGCCCGCATCATGCTCCCCTTCACGCTGCGCTGAACCGCATCAGCTGCACGCGGGCGTCGACGCCCGCGGAACTCGACCGCGCGCACGCCGTTCGCTTGCCAGGAACCATTTTCCTGCGAGGAGCGAACATGCCGACGGAACGCGAGCTGCTGGACAAGTTCTGGCGCCATCTGAAATCTGATCGAACCATCATGCTCGGCTTGGATGGCGACGATGCGCATCCGATGACGGCGTTGTTTGAAGACGAGGACAAGAGCCGCAGCCGCGTCTGGATCTTCACCTCGAAGCAGACCAGCCTCGCCCAAAGGCTCGCCGCCGGCGCGCCGGCCGTGGCTCAGTTCGCCGCCAAGGGCCATGACCTCTTCGCCGCTGTTCACGGCCGGCTGACGCCCGACAATGATGCCGAGACGATCGATCGGTTGTGGAGTCCGTTCGTGGCGGCCTGGTACGAAGGCGGCAAGGCCGATCCCGATCTGCAGCTTCTGCGCTTCGATCTCGATCACGCGCAAATCTGGGAAAACGAGAACAGCGTGTTCGCCGGGATCAAGATGCTCCTCGGCGCCGACCCCAAGCGCGACTACGCCGACAAGGTCGCCGACGTGAACCTCTAAGAGGCCCCGCAGTCCGCTTCGCGGCCAGCTGGGCGCAAGAAAGCAGCACGCTACAAAACGCGACTTTTCACCAGCCGCGTGCAGCAATCAGGCGGCGAAACCTCTAAGCCGCGCGCGCTTCAGCCGCCGCGATCGCCGCGACCGCCGCGTCGAACGCCAGCATCGTCGACGTGTGCCGCGGCGGGTAATCGCGCACGCCCTCCAGGTGCCGCAGCTCCCAGAACCGCCCCTCCGGCGCCGGCCCGCCCTCTTTGAGCATGCGCCACAGCGCATCGCGCGCGGCGCGGATCTCGTCCACGCGCGCGCCGACCGCGTGCATCGCCAGCACCGCCGCCGCCGCCTGCCCCAGCGCGCACGCCTTCGGCTCGATCGCAAGCCGCGTCACCACGCCGTCCACGACATCGAGATCGACCGTGACCACCGATCCGCAGACGCGGCTCACTTTCGTTGCGCTGCCCATCGGCGCGTCGAGCCGCCCGATGTGCGGCGTTTCCGCCGCCAGCTCCAGCACACGCGGATGATAAAGGTCCTGCATCGCCCCTTTATTTCGCCCGCGCCGCCCGCTTTTCCAAGCGGGGGTCCCTTTTTTGGGCGCGCCTGCGCTGTGACGTAGACCCCTTCGCAGAGGCGCGCCGATTGGAGTGACCGGCGCTCGAGGGCGCGTCTTCTGCAGTGCGTGACGGGGCAGGCGTGACCAGAAGGCGCGCCATGCCCGTGCCGGTAATCCCATCGGCGCGCCTCGACGATCGGGTCTACGTCACGGCGCCGGCGCGCCAAAAAAGACCTACCCGCCCAGCAATCCGTCGTCCCCGCAGGTGCGGTCATAGAGCCCGCGCGTCCGCGCAAGCCGCCCGTCATCCGCGAAGAGATGCACCTGCCAGGTGTGCGCGCATGCGCCGTTCCGGATCTCGCGCCGACACACCTGCGACGGCGGCGAACCGCGCCCGTCGCGCTCCCCCGCAGCGCAATCGAAACGCTGGCCGCGCAGGTCGCTTGTCGCCTGCGTCAGCGGCGCGCCTGCCGCATAGCGCTGCGCCACAGTCTGCGAAAACCGCTGCGCCACCGCCCGCGCCGAGCCGCCGCGCCAATCGCCGAGATCGATCTCGCCGGTCGGGCGCCCCGAGCCGGTCGGCGACAGCGGCGCCGAAATCGGCGTGGTCGCGCACGCCGCCAGGCAAACCGCGACGATCAGGGCCGCAACTGCTTTCACCGCTCCGCTCCAAGACACATCACGTCGAAGCCCGCCCGCGGCGCCGTGCGCTCGGCTTCAAACGCCACATACCAATCCTTCGCGCAGGACTGCTCCATGATCTCGATCCGGCATTCAAGCACGCCCGGCCGGTCCCGGCACGCGAACCCGTTGGCCTCAAGGTCAACGCGTGCGCCCGCACGCCGTTCCGCTGATCCATACCGCGCCGCCATCTGCGCCTCGAACGCGGGGCCGTAGATGGC
Source organism: Alphaproteobacteria bacterium (assembly GCA_016124255.1). Lineage (GTDB taxonomy): Bacteria > Pseudomonadota > Alphaproteobacteria > Caulobacterales > Aquidulcibacteraceae > CADEEL01. The sequence continues at coordinate 21,388 of WGOB01000048.1, forward strand.
CGGATCGGCGCTGCGCCACTGCCCGAAGTCGACCCCGCCCGGCCCCGCGCCTTCCGGCGGCGCCGTCTGAGCGGAGGCCGCCCGCATCGCCGGCGGCGCCGGCGCGGTCCCGCGATTGGCCGCGAACGGGCTGTCGGGCGGCGCGCCCCCGTTGCCGATTTCGATCGAGCGCACCGGCCCGCCCGCACACGCCGCCAGACCGACGCAAAGCGCCGCCGCCATCACCGCAATCCGCATGAATGCTCCTTCGCCGCCTCGCATCCCCGCGAGGCGCGCCTCAAGACAGGCCGAATGCGGCGTGGATGCGGCGCCCCTCAGCGCCCCACGAACACCGGCTCGCGTTTCTCCACGAACGCCTTCGCCGCCTCGCGATGGTCGGCCGTCTGCCCGCAATGCACGTGGTGCGTCACTTCCAGGTCGAGGCAATCATGGAGATCGCCGGCCATCGCGCGGTTGAGGTTCTCCTTCATGTAGCGGAACGCGATCGTCGGCCCCGCCGCGAGCCGCCGCGCGATCTCTTGCGTCTTCGTCGCCAACGCGCTTGGCGCGCACACCCAATTCGTCAGCCCAAGCGCCTGCGCCTCCGCCGCGCTCACCCGCTCGGACAGAAAATAGAGCTCCCGCGCCTTCGCCGCGCCCACGAGCTGCGTCAGGAAATACGTGCCGCCGTAATCGCCGGAGAAGCCGACGCGCGCGAACGCCGTCGTCATGATCGCCGTCTCCGCCATGATCCTGAGATCGCACGCGAGCGCCAGCCCGAGCCCCGCGCCGGCCGCAGCCCCCGGCAACGCCGCGATCGTCGGCTTCGGCATCGCGAACAGCCGCCCGGACGTATTGCGCTGGCTCTGCCGCTGGCGATGGATCGCCGCGTCGATCCCGAGATCGCTTGCGCCGCCGCCGCTGGCCATGCCCTTGACGTCGCCGCCGGCGCAGAACGCGCCGCCCGCGCCCGTCAGCACGACGCACTTGACGTTGGGGTCGAGCTCGGCCTGCGTGATCTGCACGCCGAGCGCCTCCAGCATCGCGCCGTTGAGCGCGTTGCGCGCCTCCGGGCGGTTCATCGTCAGCGTCAGCACGCCGTCGCTGAGATCGGCGATCAGTTCCTGCGCGCCGGTGTCGATCGCGGTCATGGCTTTTCCTCCCTTGCGTCATCGGTGATACGCCGGAAGCAAGAGAAGACGATCCCGGAGGAAAATGAAATGCGCCTGCGCCAGATCGCCCTTGTGGGCGCCGATCTTGAGAAGGCCGAATCCGATATCCGCGCGGTCCTGGGTCTGCACTACGCCTACGCCGATCCCGGCGTCGGCAAGTTCGGCCTCGTCAACGCCGTCTTTCCGATCGGCGACACGTTCCTCGAAGTCGTATCACCAAAAGCGCCCGGCACGACCGCAGGCCGGCTCCTGGAGAAACGCAACGGCGACGGCGGCTACATGGTCATCCTCCAGGTCGACGACATCGAAGCCGCCCGCGCCCGCATCAAGGCCGAGAACGCCCGCATCATCGAACAGGCCGATTTCGACGGTGTCGCCATGAGCCACATCCATCCCAAGGACATCGGCGGCGCGATCGTGTCGGTCGATCAGATGATCCCCAAGGCGCGCTGGGAATGGGGCGGCCCGGACTGGGAGAACAACGTGCGCACCGATGTTTCGCTCGGCGTCGTCGGCGGCGAACTGCAAGGCGATGATCCCGACGCCATGTCCGCGCGCTGGAGCGCCGTCCTCGGCCGCCCGCGCGAACGCGCCGGCGACGCCTGGCGTATCCCGTTGGAAGACAGCGAGATCACCTTCGTCAAAACAGCTGACGGCCGCGGCGAAGGCCTCGGCGCGTTCACCGTCGCTGTGCGCGACCCCGACGCTGTGCGCGCAGCCGCCCAAACCCGCGGCCTCCTCCGCAAAGACGGCGCCGTCGAACTCTGCGGAACCCGCGTGCATCTGCGCGCTGCGTGATCCCTTCGTGCCTTGTGGGAAGGCGTCATCGCGAAGCGATGTCAGATGAGGGGTGTCCGCTCTGACTCGCAAGTCGGGGGCGCCCTCCAACACGGGGAGAGGGAAAACGGATGCGCGGCGCGCAGCAAACGCGCCACCGCGCGCCGGTAATCCAATCGGCGCCTCAACGACGAGGTCGCTCTCGCGGCGCCGGCGCGCCAAAACTCACGTCATGCGCCAGGTCGAGCCGTTCGGTCCGTCCATCACCTCGACGCCCATCGCGGTGAGTGCGTCGCGGATGCGGTCGGACTCGGGCCAGTTCTTTGCGGCGCGCGCGGCGACGCGTTCGGCGACGAGGCCGTCGATCTTTTCGGCCTGATCGCCCGCGCCGGCGCGGAACCAGGCATCCGGATCATGCTGAAGAATGCCCATGAGCGCCGCCGCGGCGCGGAACTGCGCTTTCACGCGCGGCTGATCGTTCGGCTTGGCCGTGTTCGCCGCCGTCGCCAGCGCGAACAATTCCGCGATCGCTTTCGGCGTGTTGAGGTCGTCCATCAGCGCGTCGAGGAACGCCGCCGGCGCTTCTTCTTCCGTGTCCGGAGCATCCTTCACGCGCTGCAGCGCCCCATAGAGCCGGTTCAGTCCGGTCTTCGTCTGCTCCAGGAGCGCGCCCGTCCAGTTGAGCGGCTCGCGATAATGCGCGCTCAGAAGCGCCAGCCGCAACACCTCGCCCGGCCATTCCTTCAAGAGCTCATGGATCAGCACGACATTGCCGAGGCTCTTCGACATCTTTTCGTCTTCGAGCGTCAGGAACCCGTTGTGCAGCCAGAACCGCGCCAGCGGCCGCCCATGCGCGCAGCGCGTCTGCGCGATCTCGTTCTCGTGGTGGGGAAAGAGGAGATCGACGCCGCCGCCATGGATGTCGATTGGGCTGCCAAGCTTCTCCTCGATCATCGCGGAGCATTCGATGTGCCAGCCAGGGCGCCCGCGCCCGAACGGCGCCTCCCACGCCGGCTCCCCCGGCTTCGCCGCCTTCCACAGCGCGAAATCATAGGCCGTGCGCTTGTCTTCCTCGCCGGCGATGCGCGTGCCGGAAACCGCATCGTCACGCTTCCAGTTCGAGAGCCCGCCGTAGTCCGCATCCGCATCGACGGAGAAATAGACGCCGCTCTGCGTCCGATACGCGGCGCCGCTCGCGATCAGCGTCTCGATCATCGCGATCATGTCGCCGACATGCTCGGTCGCGCGCGGCGCGATCCCCGGCTTGATCACGCCGAGCGCTGCGGTGTCTTCCTCATAGATGCGCGCATACCGCGCCGTGATCTCCTCGATCGCGACGCCTTCCTCCTGCGCCTTGGCGATGATCCGGTCGTCAATGTCGGTATAGTTGCGCGCATAGATCACGTGGTCTGCGCCGTAGGTCCGCCGCAAGAGCCGATAGAGCACGTCGAACACGACCGGCGGGCGCGCGTTGCCGATGTGCGCGTAATTGTAGACCGTCGGCCCGCACACATACATCGTCACGCGTTCAGGATCAGCCGGCGCGAATTTTTCCTTCCGCCGCGTCAGGTTGTTCGTCAGAAAAAGCGCGCTCATCGCCGGTCCAAGGTCGCGAATGGGGCGTACAAGGCCCCGGACGCGTGATATAGCTATCACGCGCGCCTGGGAATGCCGCGCAGCGGCGCCTACATTCGTGTGCATACGCCCCAAGGGTGAACCACTGAGGGTTAACCAAGCGGGCGGGCGTTAAGTCCCGGTGTCCTCGCGCCTCGTTGCGCCAAGCGAACCCTCCGGGCTCGACCTCCGCCCCTCAGACTGAAGGAAGACGTCTCCAATGACTGGCGTTCAAAAGCCGCGCGTGGTGAAGCCCGCGCAATCCGCCCTTGCGCGGCCCACTCGCGAAGAAGCCATGGACGCCGTGAAGGTGCTCCTCGCCTGGGCCGGGGACGATCCGACCCGCGAAGGGCTGATGGATACGCCCCGCCGCGTGGTCGACGCCTACGAGGAATGGTTCGGCGGCTACGGCAAGGACCCGGCCGAAGATCTCTCGCGCACGTTCGACGAGGTGCACGGCTACGACGACATCGTCATGCTGAAGAACATCGACGTCTCCTCGCATTGCGAGCACCACATGGCGCCGTTCCTGGGCAAGGCGTTCGTGGCGTACATGCCCACGAGCCGCGTCGTCGGCATCTCCAAGATCGCGCGCGTGGTGGAGATCTTCTCCCGCCGCCTGCAGACGCAGGAGACGCTCACCGCCCAGATCGCCGACGCCATCACCGATGCGTTGCGCCCCGCAGGCGTCGCCGTCCTGATCGACGCCGAGCATCAATGCATGACCACGCGCGGCGTCCACCACCACGACGTCACGACGCTCACCACCCAATTCACCGGCGTCTTCAAGACCGACCTCAACCTGCAGAACCGCTTCCTCCGGATGGCGGGGTACAGCTGATCACAGACGAGGCCCTGCTCTATCTCCCCCTGAAAGGGGGAGTGAGAGGGGGTCCAAATCGCCGAGGCTTGGGCCAACCCCCTCCAAGCCTCCCTCTTGCAGGGGGAGGCTTGTCCGAACGCGAAACTACTTCTTCTTCGCCGCCGGCGCTTCCTCCACCGCGCGCCCGTTCTCATCCACCTGCTCCACCGGCGCCATGCCGGGCTCTTGGCTCGGCCGGATCACAAAGCCTGCGTCGCGGTCGACGCGAAAGCTCTTCGACGCGATCGAGGAGACAGAGATGAATTCCGCCAGCGCCCGCTCGCGCTCGAGCGTCAGGCGCAAATAGCCGCGCTTGGTCTGCTCATTCCACACCACATCCGGATTGCGCGCAGCGATCCCGGCCGTGAAATCCACGCCCGCCGGCGCAAATACATCCCCCGCGCTCGGCGACGTGATCGACGTCGCGCCAAGCTCGACGCCGATGCGCACGTCTTCGCGCTTCAGTTCATTGACCCATGCCGCGTGCGAATCCCCCGTCAGCACGATGAGATTGCCGTCGATGCGCCGGAGCATGTCGTAGAGCCGCCCCCGCGCGCGCGGATAGCCGTCCCAGGAATCCGTCGACAGCGGGATCGGAAACCGCGTGAACGCCATCAGCTGCCGCGCGCCCGGCAGCGCCGCTTCCGCCGCCGCCTTCGCGCGCTCCGGCGCGGCGTGCAGATCAGGCGCTGTGATCTCCGCCATCAGCGTCTGGTTGCCGAGGATCTGCCAGGCCGTGCGCGAACTCGTCGATTGCGTCAGCGTGCGCTGCAGCCATGTTTCCTGCTGCGGCCCGAGCATCTGCCGCGCAGGATCCTCCAGCATCTCGCGCAGCCGCACCCGGTCGGGCACCCATTGCAGCCCGTCCGGCGGATCGCCGGGGCTCTGCACCGCCGCCTGCACCCGCCGCCAGTCAAACACCGGGCGCAATCGCCCGCGCACGGTCTCGTACGGCACCGGCAGCATCCGCACATTGGGATTGCCTTCCGCCGCTGACGGCGCGATTGCGCGCGGCGCGTCGGGATTGGTGAAATCCCACGGCGTCGAATAGAGCGGCAGGTCGGTGGCGTAATTGAGCGGCTCGGTGCGCGCCAACAGCCGCGTCTCCAGCATCACCAACGTCGCCAGGTCGCCGAACTGGAAGCTGCGATTGATCGCCTCGAACGGGCGCCCTGATTCCGGATCGCGGATCGGCATCCATTCGTAATAGGCCTGCAGCGCCGCACGCCGCCGATCCGCCCACGAGCCTTCGTTGTTTTCGCTGTTGTGGTTCTCCGCGCCGCCCATCCAGGAATCGTTGGCGACCTCGTGATCGTCCCACACGCACACCCACGCGCATTTCGCGTGCGCCGCCTGCAATTCGCGCTCGGCTTTATACTGCGCATGCCGCAGCCGGTAATCGCTGAGCGAAAGGCATTCGATCTCCGGCGAGGGGATGCGCCCAAGCGCCACCGCCTGATCGCCGCCGAAACCTTCCACGCCGTATTCGTAGATGTAGTCGCCGAGATGCACGACGAGATCGAGATCGTCCTCGCGCGACATCGCCTCGTACGCGTTGAAGAAGCCGTGCGCATAGCTCGCGCACGACGCCACCGCGATCTTCATCCGCTCCAGGCGCCCCTGCTTCAGCGTCCGCGTGCGCCCCACCATCGAGCGCTCCTCGCCGGCAAGGAAGCCGTAATGATAGTGCATGCCGTCGCGCAGGCCCGAGACATCCACCTTCACCGTGTAGTCGCGCCGCGCATCGGTCTCCACCACGCCCGTTTGCACCACGTTCGTCAGCTGCCGGTTGCGCGCCACCACCCAGCGCACCGGCACCGGCCCGTCCGCCTCCGGCGTCACCCGCGTCCAGATCACCACCCGGTCGGTGCGCGGATCGCCGCTCGCCACGCCGTGATTGAACGTGACCCGCCCGAGATAGCGCGGCGCCTCGGGCCGCCGCCCGCACGCCGCCGCCGCGCCGGATAGCCCCAGCGCCGTCAGCGCGCCCCGGCGCGTCACCCCGCCGCGTTCGCGGCCGCCTAGTTTGGATTTCATCCCGTCGGTGCTCCCGCCGGCGCTTATAGCCCCTGGACCGCCGGCTTCCAGCCGCCGCGCCGCCGCGCGACCTATGCTAGACACCCGCGCCATGACCGTCGAAGACGACGACGAACCGGACGACGCCGGCGAAATCCGCCGGATCATCGCCCCGCCCGACGCCGCCGGCCAGCGCGTCGATCAATGGCTTGTCGCGGCTTGGCCCGATCTTTCCCGCGCCCGGATTCAGGGGCTGATCGGCCAGGGCCGGCTGAGCGCCGACGGCGCCGCAGTCCCCCGCGCTGCGGAGAAGGCCGCCCCCGGCGCCGTCTACGCGCTCGTCCTCCCGCCGCCCGAACCCGCCGCGCCGACGCCCGAGGCCATCCCGCTCACGGTGGTGTTCGAAGACGCGCACCTGATCGTGATCGACAAGCCCGCCGGCATGGCGGTGCATCCCGCCCCCGGCTCGATGCGCGGCACCCTCGTCAACGCGCTCCTCGCCCATTGCGCCGAGACGCTCTCCGGCGTCGGCGGCGTCGCGCGCCCCGGAATCGTCCACCGCATCGACAAGGACACCACCGGCCTCGTCGTCGCCGCGAAGTCCGACGCCGCCCATCGCGGCCTCGCCAAGCTCTTCGCCCGTCACCAGCTCGACCGCGCCTATTACGCCATCGTCCGCGGCGCGCCGCACCCGCGCTCGGGAACGCTGGAGACGCGCATCGCCCGCTCCCGCGACGACCGCAAGAAATTCGCCGTCGTCCGCGACCCCGAGAGCGACGCCGGCAAGACCGCGATCACGCACTATTGGACGATCGAGACCTTCGGCCAGCGCGCCGGCGAAAGCGCCGGCCATCCCGCCGCCGCCTTCGTCGAATGCCGTCTTGAGACGGGCCGCACCCACCAGATCCGCGTCCACCTCGCCCACCTCGGCTGCCCCATCGTCGGCGATCCCCTCTACGGCAAGGGCCGCGCCTTCAAGGCGATTAGTCCGCACGCGGAGGAAGCCGCCGCCGCGGTCTCCGCCTTCCCCCGCCAGGCGTTGCACGCCGCCGTGCTGGGATTCAAACATCCGGTCACAAACGACGAACTGCGCTTCGAAAGCCCGCCGCCCGCTGATATGCAGGCGCTTCTCCGCGTGTTGCGCACGCTCTGATCGACTAGGACTCTTCATGTTCGGCCCCGCCCCTGACGAGCATCGCGCCGCGCGCGGCATGGAGCTCGTGCGCATCGCAACCGCGATCCTCATCTTCATCCACGGCGCCTTTCGTGCGCTGAACGAAGGCTATGTGCCAGGCTTCGGCGCATGGCTGGAGACGCAAGGCTTCCCGCAAGGCCTCTACTGGGCCTGGGCCGTGACGATCTACGAATTGATCGCGCCGCTCTTCATTCTCGCGCGCCGCTTCGTCTCGCTCGCCTGCCTCGGCCACATTCTCATTCTCTCGCTCGGCGCCTATCTGGTGCACCTGCCGAGCGGCTGGTTCGTCGTCGGCGCAGGCCGCAACGGCATGGAATATTCCGTGCTGCTGATCGTCTGCCTCTTGGCCACCGCCTTCGCATATTCGCCCGCGCTCCGCCGCGCCCCGCAGCCGGCGTGACGCGCCTGCACCGCACGCGCCGCAATCGATTTTGCATTAAACAATCCGCAATCTTTGCGTTCGCGTCCGATTAACCTGAATCGCGTAGTCGTCATGCTCGCATCCTCGGAGCGAGCCATGCGCGTAGTCGAGCACACGTCCTTCTGGCGCGCCGCCGTCGCAATCGCGGCGTTGTGCGCGGTCGCGATCGCCGTCGCCGCGCGCTCCGACGCCGCCCTCTTCGCCGCCGCGATCTGCGCCGCGTGCGCCACGCCCATCCTGATCCTGCGCGCCCGCATGGACCGCGACGCCGAAGCCGAACGCAAGGAACGCGCGCGGATGGCCGACTTCGACCGCCAGATCGTCGCCATCGTCGAGCGCCACGCCGCCCTCCTGCAGCGCCGGCGAGACATGCTGACCGCCGCCGTCGAACGCGCGCGCCTGCGCCCCGCTTGGGAGCGCGACCTCGCCCGCTTCAGCGAACGCCTCGTCATACCTGCCGTCTCGCCGCTGCGCGCAGAAGAAACGCAAGACGAGATCCTCGACCGCGTCCACCTCGTCGTCGACGAAGTCCTGAAAAAGCGCGCGCGCGTCGCCTAGGACCGCGGGCTTCCAGCCCGCATTTTTCGCTGGCGCTGCATGCCGGCTGGAAGCCCGCAAACCTAGCCCCAACGCAACGCCGCGCACGGTGTAAATCCGCCCGCAACCGCACGGTCGGCCGCCGCCCCACGGCGCGCCGCCACGACGGGGTCTCCGTCTCGGTTCCCGCGCGCCAAAAAAAGGCGCGCTAACCAAACCGTTCCCACGCCGCCTGCTTCGACACCCCCAGCGCGTCCGCGATCTTCGCCCAGCTGACGCCCCGCGCGCGCAGCTCGTCCACGTGCGCCTGCAGCACGGTGCGCACGTCCTCCACCGCCCGCTCAGCGGGCGCCAGCGTCGCCAGGAGCTGGGCGTCCGTCAGCTTCGCCCAGCCGGGAAAGGACGGGATCGGCTCGTCGTTCAGCACCTTCTGGCAGAGCCCGACGCAATGATCGCAAATCTGCACGCCCGGCCCGCCGAGGAGCTTCTCCACCACCGCCGACGAGCGGCGGCAGAACGAACAATGCAGCTTCGGATCGCCGGCGCCGGTCATCCCGTCAAGGTAGGCTTGACAAACCGCCGGGCAATATCCCGTTGACATACCACGCGCCATATGTAGACCAGGGCAGGCGTGACAGGCCGGAACACGGAAAGGTGGGGATCGCCATGCGGCGGCGCTCGCCACCGTCGCGCAATGAGGGTAACCAGCGCCTGCGACCGCTGGTAGAATCGTCAGTTTCGCTCGCGAAAAGTTTTGCCATGAACCCTGTCGATCTTGACGACACAATCCTCCGGCACATTAACCAGAAGGCTCAGGAGCTGGAGGACCGCCTCGGCTCGGATGTGATCTGTTACTTTGGTCAAATCCATCCGCAGTACTTCAGGATTTTCCGGAATTTCATCGAAGAGGTGAGGTCGAAGAGCAAGAGGACGGAGAACACGCTCTCCATTGTACTTCGAACCCCCGGCGGTTCCGCGGAAACAACTGAGCGTTACGTCACCGTTGTTCGCAAGCACTACGGACAAATCAACTTCATCGTACCGGACATAGCGATGTCCGCAGGCACCATATTTTGTATGTCCGGAGACCGGATATACATGGATTATTCATCGGCGCTTGGCCCAATCGACCCCCAAGTTATGACCGCGGACGGGAGCGGGTACGTGGCCGCCTTGGGATACCTGGATAAGGTGACCGAAATCACGGGCAAGGCTCAACTGAGCCCAGCCGATGTTGTGTTCCTGAAGGGCCTCGACCTGGGCAAGCTAGCGCTTTACGAGCAAGCGCGTGACCTCTCCATTGACCTGCTGAAGAAATGGCTTGTTGAACACAAGTTCAAGGACTGGACCAAGCACCGGACGACTAATCCCGGAAGTCCGGTTACCCATGACGAGAAGACCAGGCGCGCCGAAGAGATCGCGGCTGCTCTTGCCGATCACAAGCGCTGGCGCTCGCACGGAAGATCCCTAGATATCGAGAAGCTCAAGGAGCTTCGGCTGGATATCGACGACTATTCCTCCGATCAGGCCCTTAGCGAGGCTATTCGCAGCTACAATGACCTGTTAACAGCCTACACTGATCGAATGAGCATGCCGCTCTATTTCCACAGCCACCTCACGGAGACGGTCTAATGATCGGCGGTTCTCTTGCTATGGCGGTCCAGAAGCGCATCAAGGAGGCTGAGGATGCCCCACTCTTCGATGATGCGGTGGTGGAGGCTATGCGGTTGGCTGACCGCTTCGAAGCCGTGAAGGCAGAGGAGTACGTTCTCCCCTTGGATGCATTGGCTGGATTCCGGGTCATTCCGGCTCAAAAGGCAGCAGCTGGAGAATAAGGTGAGCGCCGGGAGCTTTCGCCCCCGGCACCCTGACGCCCTCACGGCGCCTGCTCCCCGGCACGAGATGCGACCTCAAGCCGGGCAGGGTTCATGGAGGCGGGTTCATTGTCCCACCCCCTTTGTGCTGTTGGGCGAGGTCGCCTCAATGTCGATCTTTCCCTCACCCTGATAGATCAAGGTGAAGTTCTGGGCCGCGGCGCGGAGCCAGGCGGCGCGCCCTTCGACTGTCCATACCGTCCCGGGTTCGGGCAGCGTTTGCAGAAGCCCCTCGATGAACGGGTGATAGCCCCCAGTCCCAGACCCACCGCCGCCGAACCGCGGTGGAGATTGCGCTGAAATCGAAGCGCCATCGGCGGCTTCCTGCCGCAACGTTTCTGGCGCCGGGCCGGCGGACGCGGCTACGTTCGGTCGAACGAGACGATCCTCACCAGCCCAAAAAAAACCGGCCTGTCTGGCGGAGCGAAGGAAGACCTGACGCGCCAGCCCCTTCTGCTTAGGGACGACTCCGAGACGCACCATTTCTCCTTCCAGGGCAGGCGTCCCGGGCAGCTGATAGTTCCGATATTTTTCGTAGACGGCTTTGTAGAGCGGTACATTGAGGAAGGCGTCCACCCGAGCCGCCGCCTCCTGTGTTCGATCTACAATCCTCATCCCTAGAGCAGTGAGCGTGAAGCTGCCCTTCTCGGCAGTGAGCAGCCCAAAGGTCCGCGCCGGCGCATATCGCGCCCGGAAGTTTCCTCCGGCGGCTGAGATACGCCAGAGTCCGGCGAGCTGCTCCGCCTCGCAAGATTGTCCGCCGATCTGTTGAATGTCGCGCGCGACGGCAATGGCGGTGTCCAAGTCTACGTAAGGAAAAGAGATGCCCGATTGTTCGCGCTTCCCGTCAGCCGGGCGCGCCTCGACCGGGCCCGTTTGTGCGTTTCGCTTCTGTTCTGCCCGCATGACGGCGGCCCTCTGAATCAATCCAGGCAGGAGAGGTAGACTCGCTTAGCGGGAGAGTCAAACGGCGCGCAACAAATTGGTCACGCGACCCGGCGGGCGGGTCACGCGGCGGTCCTCGCGAGCGGCTTGGTTGGCCGCAGCCGCGGATCGGTTCATTCTGCCGCTCATGCCTCGACAAAATCCTCCCCCCGCCGAAGCCGATGCCGACTTTTCCGAAGAAGAGATCGCGCGCCGTCGCGACGAGGTGATCCGGCGCATGCTCAACACGCCGCCGAAACCGCAGCAGCCGGCGGCGAAGAAGAACAAGAAGAAGGCGCCGGCCAAGGCTTAGACCGACGCCTTCTCCGTCCTTTCGTTCGCCAGCGTGAGCGGCGACGCCGTTTCGGATCGGCCTTATGGGGACGCTTCTTGCCCAGCAAGAGGTCGATAGGTCAGGCGACGCCCGACCGTCCCCTTGAGCGCCAGTGTGGTGCGCGCGTTGTCATCAACCCCGCGCGCGATGCGGTTGGAATAGCGGAAATCGAATTCGGCGAGGTAGCGGTGCAAGTGCTGCTTGCCGCAGTGCTGATAGATGCCGCGCATGCCACGTTTGAAGATCGAGAAGTAGCCTTCGATCGTGTTGACGTGAATGTCGCCGCGCGCCCATTCGTCCTTGCTGTGATTGACGGTCTGGTGAGCTGCAAAGTGCGCGCCAACTTTCGTGTAGTAGCGCGCCTCATCGGTCAGGACGCGCGCTTCTTTGGCGATATTCGCCTGCAAAATCGGAAGCAGCGTGCGGGCGCGGACTTCGTCAACCACCATAGCGCGCGAGCGGCCGGTCTCACGATCAACAAGCGCGAGAACCTTCACCTTCCAATAGAAGCCGCGCCCCTTGCCCTTCGCTTGCGCGAACTTCTCGTCGTCGAATCCCATGAAGGTTTCGTCGACTTCGACGCCGCCACCACCGCCGCCGAAGGGCGCCAGATCGCCTTCGCGCATCGCTTCGCGAATCCGGTGCGCCATGAACCAGGCCGTCTTGTACGAACCGAAGCCGAGCATGCGATAGAGTTGGTGGGCGCTGATCCCCTTCTTCGACGCGCACATGAGATGCGTCGCCAGCAGCCACTTGTGCAGCGGAATGTGCGACCGCTCATAGATCGTGCCCATCGTCGCCGTGAACGGCTTGCGGCACTCGCGCGCCTTGCACTTGTAGAGCCCTGGACGGGTCGTCTTTCCTGCCATCTTGGTGGCGTTGTCGATCGAACCGCAGTGCGGGCAGACCGGACCATCCGGCCAGCGGATCGCCTCATAGTGGGCGCGCGCGGCTTCCTCATCGGTGAAGTGCGGGGCGGTCAGGTCCGTTTTCATGCCCCCAATCTAGGGATTGGGGCTTGGTATGTCAACGGGATATTGTCCAACCGCCCGTCAAGTCCTACTTGACGCATCCGCCGAGCCTCCATCGCGCATCCATCCCAGCGCGGCGCACACATTTCCGCCGCCGGGCCAGCACAAAAAGCGCGTTTAGAAGCCCTATCGAAACAGTCAGGAAACCGGGCGGGGCGGTCGCCCGTATAGTCAGTAAGAGTTTGCGTCGCTGTCGCCTCGGGAGGGGCAGCGCCGCCGAAAGCGGGCCGGGCCCTCATGGGACGGCCCCGAGGAAGGGGAAGACATGGCCTCCACCGCATTGACCATCGCGCTTTCGCCCGAACAGGGCCTGCAGCGCTACCTGTCCGAGATTCGGAAGTTTCCGATGCTCGCGAAGGACGAGGAATTCATGCTCGCCAAGCGCTGGCAGGA
>WGOB01000091.1 GCA_016124255.1 Alphaproteobacteria bacterium
ATCGAGACGCTTGAGCTCGGCGCCAGCGCCGGCCTCAACCTGAACTGGGACCGCTTCGCCTACCGCACCGAGAGCTGGCGCTGGAACCCCGAGGGCCGCGTCGGCATCGACACCGAATGGCGCGGCCCGCCGCCGCCGCTCGGCGCGGCCCCCCAGATTCGCGCGCGCGCCGCGTGCGATCAGAACCCGCTCGCGCTCACCGATCCCGCCCAGCGCATGCGGCTCAAATCCTACATCTGGGCCGATCAGCAGGATCGATTGGCGCGCTTCGACGCCGCCGCCGATCTCGCGGTGGAGACCGGCGTTGAGGTCGACCGCGCCGACGCCGCGATATGGCTGCAGGAAAAGCTCGCGCGCCGCGCCCGCGACGCCGCGACCGTCGTCTACCACTCGGTGTTCTACCAATACCCGCCCCACGACACCCGCATTGCGATCAAGGCGGCCATCGAGGCCGCCGGCGCCGCCGCGACCGCCGTTGCGCCGGTCTATTGGCTGCGCCTGGAGCCCGAAGCTGTGCTCGGCGGCGATCGCGGCGGCATGCGCATGCTCGTCGATCTCATCGCGTGGCCTGGCGGCGCGCGCCGCATCCTCGCAGAAACCGACGGCCACACACGCTTCGTTGAATTCTTCGGCTGATCACTCCGCTGCTTGCGGGTGGGCGTAGGAAAAGAAGCCGTCCCACACAGCGTCCAGCGTCTTCAGCGCTTCCACGCACGGCAGCGCGCTATAGGCGTCGCCGTTGCGCGAGACAAGCCCCAGTCGCTCGAGTTTCGCCAACGCGTCGCTGATCTCGAAATCGATGGTGCGCGCAGCAATTGATGCGAGGACGTCCTCTGCCGCCTTGTCGATTTCTGCTTTGGTCAGCGGCGTCTGGGCCCGCCGCAACGCCCAATAGGCGAGGAGCGCTTCCTTCGTGTCCTGCTCTTCGCCCGCGTTCACCAGCGAATCAATCACGCCGGAATTGTTCGCAAGGTTGCGGAAATAGACCGTGTCGGAGAGCCGTTTTTGGTAGAGCAGCGTCTGCCGTTCGTATTTCAGCTTCTGCCGCATTACGAAGGCGCCCACCGCGATGAGGCCCGAAAGCGCCGCTACCGCCTTGTGCAGCTCCGATTGCGAGACCGCACCCTGCGCGCCGAAATAGATTGCGATCACCGCGAAAAGCACGCTCAGCGCCGGCCACAATTGCAGCGCCACCGGCAGCCCGCCTGCGATCGCGGGCGCAGCGAGGATCACCTGGTCGCGCCGCGGCATCGCCGGCGTCGCCCCCGGATGCAGAGAGATCAGTTCTTCCTCCGCCACGTTGCGGAACCGCTTGAGCAGAACCGCGCCTGGCCGCACGCCGCGCCGCATCTTGAACACGCGCCGCCGCGTGCGCTTCGTGATCTCGTCTTCGTCCTTGAACGCCACGAGCACGACCACGTCGTCGACGAACGGCGCCGTCACCGTCTTGCTGAACACGAAGAGGCGACGGACGGCGACCGTCTCGGTATGCGCGCCGCGCACGAAATACCGAACCGAGCGGATGCCGAGGTCTGAGGTCTTGAGCTTGAGATCGGCGTAGAGCTGCGTCCGCCCGACATCGGCGACGCCCTGCGCGAGTTCGGTGAAGTTCGCCTTCGCGAGCGCATCGGCGAACGCCGTCTCGAACGCGCGGAACGCGTCCTCGCCGGTCACGTGCCGCATCGCAGGAGCCTCAGGCTCCAGCGGGTCATAGAGCGCCTTCAGCGCCTCCAGATGTTCGTGTGACTCGTGGTGGAGGATCGCCGCCAGCAATTGCGCCACTGCTGGAAACCGGGCGGCGTCGGCGTCGTCCAGACCGCCGGCGCGGGCGAGCGCGGCGATCAATTCGCCTTTGCGCGCGGGGATGTAGCCGTCATGAGCGGATGCAACGGTCATGGCCCAGCAGAGCAAGGATGCGTGTGGCTTGTCCAGGGGGCGCCGCCGCCGACACTTGCACCCGGCGCGCCCAAAGGGCCATGGTGGAGTCGATTGGGCGGGTCCCCCGCGGCGGGAGTGCTGGGATGCTGAGGAAGGGATTGGCTGCGGCTCTGGCCCTCGGGCTTGCGCTTTGCGCCGGCGCCAGCGCCCAGCAGACCAACAGCGCCCAGCGCGATCCCCTGGGCGGCAATTTCGGCGCCTTGGAGCTTGCGCCGACGCCGCGTGCGGCGGCCCAGCACCAACGCCTGTTCGCCGACGCGCTCTCCGCGCTTCAGCCCGCGCGGCCGGGCCGCCCCGACGTCTATCTCCTGGTGGCCGCGTTCTGGAGCGATCCAGTGTTCGAGAACGAGGCGCGCCAGGGCGCCGCGATCCTGAGTCGGGACCTTGGCGCTGACGGACGCACAATCGTGCTCACTGGCGGTGTCGGCGGCCCGGGCGATCGCACTTTCGCGCCCGCGACGCCGTTCAACTTGAACGCCGCCATCGGTCGCATCGGCGAGATGATCGATCCCAGCGAGGATCTCGTGGTCCTCTTCCTCACCTCGCACGGTTATCCCGATGGCGGCATGGCGATCCGCGAGCACAATCGCATGCAGGGGGTTCTGCGTCCGGTGCACCTGCGCGACGCGCTTGCCGACGCCGGCATCCGCACGCGCGTCGTGATCGTCTCGTCCTGCTTCGCCGGCGCGTTCATCCCGCCGCTGATGAATGAGGATACGATCGTCTTCACCGCCGCCGCCCACAACCGAACCTCGTTCGGCTGCCAGCCGACGCGCGAATGGACCTATTTCGGCGATGCGTTCTTGTCTCAGGCGGTCGGCAATGGCGCAGGCCTCGTCGCCGGCTTCGATTCAGCGACGCGCACCATCGCCCAATGGGAAACGGAGCAGGGCCTGACGCCCTCACAGCCGCAGAAGCACGTCGGCGCCCGCGCCGCAGCGTTGCTGTCGCGCGTCGAGCGCGACGCGCGCTGAGCCGCGGTTCAGCGGCCGAGCGCTTCGATGATGAGCTGCGCAGTTTCCGTCCCGGAGAAATTCTGCTGGCCCGTAACGAGATTGCCGTCGCGCACGGCAAAGCCGCGCCATAGGCCGCCCGAGGAATAATGCCCGCCGAGCGCGCGCACTGCGTCCTCGATCCGCCAGGGCTGGATATGGGTCCCACGCGCCAGAGCGCCGGAATTCCATGTCATTTCGTCGGCCCAATCTTCTTCGATATTGGCGAAGCCAGTCACCGTCTTGCCGCGCACCAGCGGCGCGCCGTCCGAAAGCCGCGCGAACTTCAAAATTGCGCTGCCGTGACAGAGCGCGGCCGCGACCTTGCCCGCCTCGTAGAAGGCGACGAACTTGGCGTGCAGGTCGGTTGCGGTCTCGAACGTGTACATCGGGCCTTGCCCGCCGGCGCACACGATGGCGTCGAACCGCGCCAGCTCGATCTCCGCGACGCGCCTCGTATTCTCGACCAGCGCGGCGGTCTCGGGAGTCGCGATGAAGCCCATGGTGATCAGATCGCCCGCGGACCACCGCGAAGGATCGCGCGGATCGCTCAGCGCGTCGCCGATGCAGGGGCCGCCGTCTGGGCTGAACACTTCAACCTCGTAACCGGCTTCGATGAAGGCATGATACGGATGGGCGAGTTCGCTCCACCAGAATCCGATCGGCCACCCCGTTTGGCCTGACGTAGCAGCGTTCGACACGACAATTGCGACGCGTTTCGGCGCCGCGTTCGGGTTCGCCGGGTTTGGGTCTTTGTGGCCGGGCCGGTTGCTCATGGATCCTCTCAGGGGGCAGGGCGGCGCGGCGCGCCGGCGCGCTCGCGATATGAGCGCTTGTCATGGCCGCGTTATCGGCGGAGTGTGGTATTCCCACCAATGAAATCGTGTCATATTCAATATGAACGACGTTGATATCCGCCGGCTTGACGCCAGCCTGCTTCTTGTATTGGCCAGCCTGCTGCGCACGCGCCAGGCCACCGCGACCGCTCAGCTTTTGGGCGTGACGCAATCGTCCGTCAGCCACTCTCTCGCCAAATTGCGTGACGTATTCGGCGACGAGTTGTTCCTCCGCAGGCCGCAGGGGCTTGAGCCCACGGCGCGCGCTATGGCGCTTCGTCCAACGGTCGATCGCGTCTTGGACCTCCTGCGCGACGCGGTGCGCGATGCGCCGTTCGAACCGGCCACGGCCCAGGGCTTGGTCAGCATCGCAAGCACCGACTATCCCGGCGCCGTGCTCGTCGCGCCGCTGCTGGAGCGGCTGGATAAGGAAGCGCCCGGCGTCCGCGCCAGCGTTCGCCCCTTGGTCCGCCGGGAAGCGATCGCCGCGCTACTGTCGGGCGATGTTGATTTTGCCGTGGGCCCATTCGCCGGCGCCGAGCCGCGTCTGGAGAAGCGCGCCTTGTGGCAGGATGATTATCTGGTCGCCGCGCGCAAGGGCCATCCTGTGTTCGCGCGCGCCTGCACCCTCGCGGACTATTGCGCTGCGCGTCACGTGCTTGTCTCGCAGAGCGGAGACCTTGAAGGCGTCGTCGACGCCGTGCTTGCCGCGCGCCAGCGCGCAAGGCGCGTGATCGCGGCGGTCCCGAGTTTTCTGACGGCGCTGACGATCGTCGCGCGGTCCGATGCGATCGTTACCATGCCGGCGCTTATCGCTAAGGCCCACGCGCGCGATCTTGGTCTGAAGCTCTTTCCGTGCCCGGTTCCGGTCCGCCGCCTGAAGGTCAATCTGGTCGCCAGGGCGCAAGCGGGGCGCGGGCCGTTGAACGCATGGCTCAGCGATCTGATCGTCTCCGTCGCCGGGGAGCAGACCAGCGGCGGGGAGCAGTCGCGTCGCCCCCGGATGCGGTGCTAGAAGGATTGGAAACTCGGGGGAAGCGGTGCCGGCGAGCCCAGCGCGCAGATTGGCGACCATCGTTGCAGTGGACGCGGCAGGCTATTCGCGCCAAAGCGAAATCGACGAAGCTGGCGCAGTCCGCGAGATCGCGGCGTTGCACAAACATGTCGCCGCCGGCGCTCAAGAACACGGTGGGCGCGTCTTCAACACCGCCGGCGACGGGTTCATGCTGGAATTCTCCTCCGCATCGGCGGCAGTCGCGTGTGCCGAGGATATTCTTGCGTCCGCCCGCGTGCCGTTGCGGGTCGGGGTGCATCTGGGCGAAGTGAGCGAGACAGGGACTGGCGATCTGCTCGGCCGTGGCGTCAATATCGCAGCCCGTCTGCGCGAATTGGCGAAGCCGGGCGCGGTGTGCATTTCGGGCGAGGTGAAGCGCGCGCTGCCGGGCTTGGCGAGCGCCCGTTTTGACCGCCGCAGCGTCGTCCGGCCCGACAAGATGGACGAGCGGGTCGAGGTGTTCACGCTTGGCGCGCCTTGGCGCCCTCGGCCCGACATGCGCTTTGCGCGGCGACTCGCGCCTTGGGTGGTTGGCGCGGGCGCGATCCTCGCGGCGGCTTTTGTGCTGCTCCCCGATCGTCGCGCCGAGCGCGTCGCGGTGCTTGAATTCGACACGTCCAGCGCACCATCGCTCGCGCCTTTCGCTGACGGCCTTGCAAGTCAGATCGTCAGCGTCATGAGCGTCAACGATCTGCAGGCCATTACACGCACGAAGAACGACTCCGTCGGCGGCGGCAACGCCGCCGCCGCACGACGCGGCGCCGCATCGTTCCTGGTGGACGGCATGGTGCGGGAAGAGGGGCGCGACCTCCGCGTCGACACGCAAGTCATCGAGGCCGGCTCGGGCGTAACGCTGTGGTCTCGCGAGTATCGACGCGCATCCTCGGAGAGCGCATCTCTGCAAGAGCAGGTCGCCGCGCATGTCGCAGACGTCCTGCGATGCACATTGATCTCGCGCCGCCCGACCGCCGGCGAGATAGACGTGCAGACTCTCGCCATCTTCTTGCGCGCCTGCGACCGTGTGCAGCGTTTCGATGCTGGGCACGAGGAGATGTACGAAGCCGCCCGTCAGGTGACCGAACGCGCGCCGCGGTTTTCGCGGGGATGGTCGATGCTGGCGATGGCGGCAGCCCTTGCAAGCCGCACCGCGCCTGTCGCGCGTGCAGAAACCCTTCGCGCGCAGGTGCGCGACGCGGCGGACCGAGCGATTGCTCTCGATCGCGCCAATGGCGAGGGCCACTTGGCGCTTGCCTTGATCGCGCCGCGGCGCGACTGGCGCGCCCGATGGGATCTGGTGGCGCGCGCCCTCCAGGCTGAGCCGAACTCGGCCGAAGCGATCGGCTTCCGCGGCGATCTTCTTGCGGAGTTCGGATTGATGTCGCAGGCGGTGACAGAATATCGCCGCGCCGCCGCGCTGGATCCGCTGTCGCCCAACCGCTGGAGCGCGCTCATCCCGGTGCTTACCGCCACAGGCCGCGAAGCGGAGTCCCGCGAATTGCGTGCACGCTTGCAGCGCGTATGGCCGGATTCACCCTCCGCCTGGTTCAACAGGTTCAACAACGCCGTGTTCACCCGCCAGCATGACACCGCACTGGCCATTCTCGACGATGTGGACTCCGCGCCCATAACGATGGAGCAGCCGATGCGCGCCGCATTTCGCGCCTTCCTGCAAGCGTCGCGCGCGGATGATCAGCGCGCCTTGCGCGAGGCCGTCGCTGACATCGCGGCCCTGGCGCAACGCGGACAGTTCGACGCGCCGCGTGCGATCGCGGCGGCGTCCATGTCGGGCGAGCTTGATACCGCGTTCGCACTCGCCGAGGCGTACTTCGCCGCGCCCGAAGAGCGGCAAGGCCTCATCGGAGAGCCCGCTTCAGGCGCGGTTGGCTATTTTCTTTTCCTGCCGCCGTGCGCGCAGATGCGGCGCGATGTGCGCTTCATGGCGCTTGCGCGCCAGATCGGTCTTCTCGAATTCTGGACCGAAACCGGGGACTGGCCGGATTTCTGCGCTGAGCCTGGATTGCCGTACGATTGCCGCGCCGCAGCGCGCTAGGCGAGTTCCGCACAAGTGAAGACCGGTGGAGCGAAGAAATTTCAACAAACAATGACGTAGAGCCTGCGGCCTGATCTAGGCCACGCGCACCATCCGCTTGCCGCGGTTCTCGCCGTTGAGCAGCCCGATCAGCGCGCGCGGCAGGTTCTCGATTCCATCGATCACGTCTTCCTGCACCTTGAGTTTGCCTTCGCGCACCCAGGTTTGGAGCTCGCCGAGCGCGGCTTCGCGCTGGTCGTTGAAATCGGTCACGATGAAGCCCTCCACGCGCAATCGCCTCACCACGATCAGGCCGGGCACCCCGCGCGGCCCGTGCGGGGGAGGCGCGCCGTCATATTGCGACACCGCCCCGCAGCAGACGATGCGTCCGCGGTTCTTCATCTGGAAGAGGCAGGCCTCGAAGATGTCGCCGCCGGTATTGTCGAAGAAGATGTCGATCCCCTCCGGCGCCGCTGTCCTCAGCGCCTTGAACACGGGCTGCCCCTTGTAGTCGACGGCCGCATCGAACCCGAGTTCGCTCTGCAGCCATGCGCACTTCTCCGCGCCGCCTGCCACGCCGATCACCCGGCAGCCTTTGATTTTCGCGATCTGCCCGACGAGTGAGCCCACGGCGCCCGCAGCGGCCGACACGACCACCGTCTCGCCCGCCTTCGGCTGGCCGACGCTCAGGAGCCCGAAATACGCCGTCAGGCCCGCCACGCCGTAGACGCTGATGAGGTTGCTGAGCGGTTCGGCGCGAGCAACCTTCTGCGCCGTGCGCGCGGGGATCGCGGCGTAATCCTGCCAGCCGGTGTCCGCAAACACGAGATCGCCGGGGCTAAAGCCCGCCGCCTTGCTCTCCACCACTTCCGCGACCGCGCCGCCCGCCATCACCTGGCCTGCCTCAACCGCCGAGCGATACGTCGCGCCCTG
The DNA here is from genome assembly GCA_016124255.1 of Alphaproteobacteria bacterium. Taxonomy (GTDB): domain Bacteria; phylum Pseudomonadota; class Alphaproteobacteria; order Caulobacterales; family Aquidulcibacteraceae; genus CADEEL01. Next base: position 7,783 of record WGOB01000091.1, read on the forward strand.
CATCCAGGCGCGGTTCGCCGCATCGAGCGAGATGATCTGTGTACGGACGAGAATCTCCCCATCCTTGACCGCCGGCGCATCCGCCTCCACGAGCCGGAAATGCGTCTCCTCCAGCTTGCCCTTCGGCGTCTCGATAAGATGGATCTGGCGGTTCTTGGTCATCGGCGCCTCCTTGAGAAAAGCCTAGCGCGCCGGCACGTAGGCGCTGACGAGCCCGAGCGGCGCGGCGGTCGTGCGCTTGGCCACGCGCATCACGATGCGCGATTGCACGTCGCTGACGACGCCCAGCGACAGGATCTTGTCGCGCAGGAAATCGTCGTAGGCGTGCATGTCGGTGGTGATGATCCGCAGCATGTAGTCCACCGCGCCCGTCACCGTTGCGCAATCAACCACCTCCGGCCATTTGCGCACCGCGCTCTCGAACTTCTCCAGATTCTCCCGGTTCGGCAGCTGCAGCTTCACGCTGGCGATCACCTCGAACGTCAGCCCGAGCTTTTCCCGGTCGAGCAGCGTCACCTGGCTGGTGATCACGCCGTTCTTCTTCAGCCGCTCGATCCGCCGCCAGCACGGCGAGGAGGAGAGCCCGACGCGGTCGGCGATCTCGGCGATGGAGAGGCTGGCGTCCTGCTGCAGGAGGTCGAGTATCTTGGCGTCGATCGCATCCAATTCTTCCGGCAATCTTTCCTCCCCGGCGCCATTTACGCGGACTTTTGTTGCGCCTTGAGCCCGCACAATGGACCTATCGTTGCGCGAACGCAACCCGAGCACGTTATCGGAAGGGGTGATTTCGCCCGGTCTGGCCGGTCAGCGTTTCCGCGCGATCAGGTGTGCGGTGATCGGCGTCGTCATCCGCCCGCCGGCGGCTTCGGTGCGCGCCAGTGCGGTCTGCGCCGCGGCGGCGTCCGCCGCCGAGAGCCGCCCGACCTCGACCATCCGCGCAGCGCCGCTCGCGACGAACGACGCCGGCCACGCCCACAGCATGTCCTTGGGGTCCACCACATCGACGATCGGTTGGAAGCGCACGAGATCGAACCCCGCCGCATCAAGCAGTCTCGGCAGTTCGATCGCGGTATCCGGCTCCCCGCCCTCGGCGCGCCAGTGCACGCTGACCGCAGTGACGAAGCGCTGGAACGCCGCATCGCGCGGGATCAGCGACCACGCGTCGTAATCGAGATATTCCTGGATCGCGACGACGCCGCCGGGCTTGATTGCGTCTGCGATCGCACGGAGCGCGCCGGCGCGGTCAGCCACGAACGCCAGCACCCACCGGCACCATGCGAAATCGACGGGCGCATCGACCGGCAGGGGCGCGCTCACGTCGCCCTCGCGCACGTCGAGCCAGGCGAGCTTGTGCGCCTGCGCCAGCGCGCGCGCATGCGCGAGGAACGACGGCGCCCGATCGACCGCGATCACCTGGCCCTTGGGGCCCACGAGTTCGGCCAGATCGACGCTCGCCCAGCCCGGCCCGCACCCGACGTCGAGCGCTGAGAGGCCCTGCCGCAAGCCCGCGCTGCGCCAGAGGTCGAGCATCCGCGCGCGCCACACCCGGTGCTGCAGCCCCAGCCGCTCAATCTCGATATCGTTGATGCCGAGCGCGTAATCGCCCGCGATCTGCGTTGGCGTAGTCATCGATGTCTCCCGGCGCGAGGACGCCTCGATAGCACGCCGCCGCGCGGCGGGCTCCGCCGGATTCGGACGCGCCGCCGGCCTGCCGACGGGCCTCCCGGGCGCGGGCGAACCGCTCGGCCGCCGGCTTGCCTCGCGCCTGCGCCTCGCCTATGTCTCCCGCCCTTCGCCGCCCCGGGTGCGGGGCGTCCGCGACGGTCGGGTAGCTCAGCTGGTTAGAGCGCGGGATTCATAACCCCGAGGTCGGGAGTTCAAGTCTCCCCCCGACCACCATGCAGTCGCGTATGCAAATCGCGCCGCCGACCCTGTCTCGGAAATCCGCGTAAAATCCGTAAGGTTGCGCCTTAAGTCCGAGGGCGAGAGAGCACAAAATGCGGCGCGGCCCGGCCATCTCGGCGCAAATCTCGCCTTTCTCTCCCGGCCCGAATATCGACCCAGGGGTATTGTCGCCAGAGAACGGTTTGAGCCCCTGCGCGCCTGCCGCGCAGTCTCAACGAAACTGAGAGAAAAACGCTCGCTGGTCGGCCCAACCGAGCGGCAAGGTCGCCTCGATGAGTCCCGCGAGCGTCATGCGCGACGGTTGACGTCCGTCAAGAATGGCCTCGACGAGGTCGGGCGCGAGGAAGGCGAGCGGAAGAAGCTTGCCGGTGTACATGGGGCATGCGTCCTCGCGATCGGCCAACGCTTGGATGGACGGTGGATCGCCCTCGGCGAGTTCATCCGCCCACCGACGTGCGAGGACGACGGCGCGCACGAGCGCCCGATCGATGCGGGAAGGAGTGGACGCGCCTCCCGCCGCGATCACATCTTTCGCGCCGCGCATGCTGCCAAGCGCGAGCGGCGCCTCGATTTGGCAAACGTCTGCGTCGCGCGTGACAGTAAGCGCGCTTGTTGGATCAAGCGCTTCCGAGACCGCCCGGGGATCAAGATCGAGTTTCACATGCCCCTTAGACAAAACAATCCGCTGCAGTGCCGGGAGCACCCGATCCCGCGCATGCGGACGCCACTCCGCTGAGAGGAGGGGCGAGACGAGTTCACGGATCGCTGTTTCAAGCCCGGGCGCCGAGACGCGCGCAAGGCTGCCAGCGGGCTTACGCGCATTGACCGCGGTCGAGACGTAATAGTGGTACCGCCGTCCGCGTTTATTGGCGTGCGCATGCGTCATCGGATGGCCAGCGTCATCGAAGAGCCTCCCGAGCAGCGACAGCCGATGTCCCTTGGTTGTCGTGCTGGGCATGGCGGGGGCGCCATCGGCAAGCTTGCACTGGACCGCTTCGAACGTGTCGGCGTCGATGATCGCCCCGTGTTGGCCGCGATACACTTTGCCGCGATGCACGATCTCGCCAATGTAGAGGCGAGAAGAGAGGATGTGATAGAGCGCGCCGTGGGTGAGCGCGGCGCCGCCGATCGTCCGTCCGGCGCGCGACACCCAGAGCTTGGATCGGATCCCGTCCCTGTCGAGGGCGTCACGGAGGGCGTAGACGCTTTGGGATTTGCGATAGCGCTGGAATATGGCGCGGACGGTCTCCGCCTCGGCGGCGTTCACATGCAGGGCCCGGTCGCGAACATCATAGCCGAGGGGCGGATTCCCGCCCATCCACATGCCTCTGGCTTTGGACGCCGCGATCTTGTCGCGGATTCGCTCGCCCGTAACCTCGCGCTCGAACTGCGCGAAGGAGAGCAGCACATTGAGCGTCAGCCGGCCCATTGAGGTCGTGGTGTTGAACGCCTGCGTCACCGAAACGAATGAGGCGCCGGCGCGATCGAGGATTTCGACAATGCGCGCGAAGTCGGCGAGCGAACGGGTGAGCCGGTCGACCTTATAGACGACGATCACATCGACGCGGCCGGCCTCCACTTCGGCGAGCAGGCGCTTGAGCGCCGGCCGCTCCATTGTGCCGCCGGAGAAGCCGCCATCGTCATAGATCTCTTTGAGCGGCGACCAGCCTTCGCCAGCTTGGGAGAGAATGAAGGCGGCGCAGGCTTCACGCTGGGCGTCGAGCGAGTTGAAGCTCTGATCCAGTCCTTCATCGGTCGATTTGCGCGTATAGATCGCGCAGCGAAGCCGCTTCATGGCGTCGACTTCTCTGGGCGCGCTGTGGCGCGTCCGACCAACCCGAAGAAGAGCGGTCCGCTTTGGTGCGTGCCGGAGATCGCCTTGGCGGCTTGCGTCAACGACGCATAGGTCTGGTCGCGATACTGGAAGCCCTCTGCGGTGACGAGGACGACGTGTCGGACCCCGTTCCATTCCCGGACGAGCGCGCTGCCGACCGGCGGCGCGATCCGCGGCGCTGGATCATAGGCGGGATCCGCGACGAAACGCTGCTCAAGCTCGGTCAGCCGCTTCTTGAGCCCGGACTTCATGCCGCCGAAACGCTCTTCCTCCAGGCGGTAGAGGAGGGTGCGCAACACGAGGTCTCGGGACCGAAAGGCTGGCGGTGTGCACGTGAAACGGCTGCGCCACGCCGCGCGCAGCGCGTTGAGCGAGAGGCGCTGCAGATCATCCGGTGATGGGGGCGGGCTCATGGACGCACGTCCGACGCATTGAGAAGCGCGACGGCCGCGGCGAGCGCCGCGATCTCGCGGGCGAGCAACTCGACGTCACTGCTCGAACGATTGAGCGCGGCGGACGCGTCGTGCAGACGCTCGATCCGATCGACGATCGCGCTCCAGATCGCCGCCGCAGCGGCGTGTTGCCCGCTCATGCGCCGGCCTTGATGCGGTAGACCCTTTCGCCCTCAGTCGTCGTGGAGATAATCGTCAAGCCGCGCTTCTTCTTGAGCGCGCCGGAGAGGGCTCCGCGCACCGAATGCGCCTGCCAGCCGGTGAGGTCGACGAGACGAGCCAAGGTGGCCCCTTTAGGCGATTGCAGCGCCTTAATCAGCGTATCGAGCTTGGTGGCCGCGCCAGCAGGTACTGTGGACCTTGCGGCTCTGCCGACTGATTTCGACTTCGCGGGCGCCTTCTTGGCGCGGGAAACGCGCAGCTTGGTGGATCTTGAGGTCATTCGCTTGCTCCTTCATGCCGGCGGGAACGCCGCCACGACCGCAAGCCCCGGAAATCGGGGCGAGGAGCAGGCAAGGGGGGGGCGATCAAGCGGTGTTGGCGGCGAACGTGCGCTCCCGTGCGCGGTCAGAAGGTGGGAGGCATGGACGCTCGAAACGGAGCGCAAGTCCAGTCGATTGCCGAGTGAGCGCCGTTACGCAACGGCGCTCGTTCGCCTGGGCGGGGCGTCCGTTTCGGGGCATTTTCGGAAGTTAGCCTTAGCTTCGCGCGGGGCGACAGCGGACATTGTCGGGGTCGCTACCTAACCAGTGGAGTTTCGGCGAACCTTCTTGATGGCACGGTCTATCGCCAGCGCACCGTGGCGGGTGAGCTGATAGCTGCAAGGCTCGTCGAGAAACATGATCAAGGGGCGCGAGAGTTCTATGTATTCGGCGCTCACAAGTTCTTTGAACCACGCTTGGTCCTCAGCGTAGCCCTTGAACCATGATCGGCCGCTCTCGCGCACGCCCAGGAGGAAGCGCCGCTGTTCGTCAGTAAGATCGCGGAAGCGCATCTGCACTCGCTGTACCTTGGGCCGCGACTGCAACCACTTCACACCGAGGATCAAAACGGCGAGAACGCCGCCGAAGGTGATCATCCCGACGGCGCTTCCCGCCAGCAACGCGAAACCCGGCACGTCCGCGTAATAGCCGCCAACAGCGACGGCGCACGCGACGACGAACACGCCGACGACCGGCGCGGGCATCCTCTCCAACGTGTGCAGCAGCGAAGACGGTTCTGACATAGTTTTCACCATCTACATCGAATGAGTTAACGCGAACTTCATCAGATGGCGACGATCCTAAACGATCGGTTTTTCTCTATCTGAAGGTGAACATTGAGCTGCTGCCGGTCTCGTGGACGCCGTCTTAAGCTAGCGCCTCCTTCTCTTCGAACGCAATCGGGCTGAGATAGCCGAGCGTGGAATGGCGTCGCCGCGGATTGTACCAGCGCTCCACATAGTCGAACACATCGGCCCTGGCCTCGTCGCGTGTCCGGTAGGTTTTGCGCGCCGTCCGCTCCGTCTTGAGCGAAGAGAAGAAGCTCTCGGTCGCTGCATTGTCCCAGCAACGGCCGGCGCGGCTCATCGAGCAGGCCACGCCATGTTCGACCATCAGCCGCTGGAATTGCTCACTCGTATATTGCGAGCCGCGATCGGAGTGGTGCATCAGCGCATCCGGCTTGCCGCGCCGCCACAGCGCCATCATCAGCGC
>WGOB01000052.1 GCA_016124255.1 Alphaproteobacteria bacterium
AATGACCGCGCCGTCGCCGAAGCCGATACACGCGGCTTTGCGAAGATCGTCGTCGGCAAGAAGGGCCGGATGCTCGGCGCAACGATCGTTGGCGCCGGCGCCGGCGACCTCATCGCCGCCATCGGCGTCGCCATGGCGAACAAGCTGCCGATCCGTGCACTGACGAACCCCGTCGTGGCCTACCCGACGCGCTCGGAAATCTGGAAGCGCGCCGCCGGCGCCTACTACACGCCGCTTCTCTTCTCGGCCCGCACCAAGGCGCTGGTCGGAATCCTTCAGCGGATTCCCTAGGCCGGATGCGGCAAAGCGAACACGTCTCGCGCGATCCCATCGGGAAACATCTCTCGCGCAATCACCATCCCGCCTAGCTTAACCGTCAGCGCGCGCGCCGCCTCGTTGGCGTCGTTCATATGCGTCTCGACCTGGGGCCATTTGAGCGCATCAGCCAAACGCGATCGCAGCCCGCGACGCTTCCAGAGCGTAGCCCCGCCGCCGCGCCTCCGGCGCGATCCACCAGGTGAGCTCCTAGCGCGGCCACCCCTCCGGCCAGAACAGGCCGCACCCGCCGATCGTCTCCGCGTCTTCCCGCAGCTTGAGCGACCACATTCCATAGCCGCGCAACGCCCAATGCCCGATGTCGAGCGCCAAGCGCCGCCACGCCTGCGCCGGCGACATCGGCCCGCCATAGAACGCGGACGCATCGGCATCGCCATAGAAGCGCGTGTAGGCGTCAAAGTCACAAGCGCTCGGCGCGACGAGCCGGAGGCGCGCCGTCTCAAGCGACGGGATCAATCCTTCGCACGCTCGACGTAGGCGCCGTCTTCGGTGGAGACCACAACGCGGGTTCCCGTTTCGATGTGCGGCGGCACCATCGTCTTGACGCCATTGGACAGCATCGCGGGCTTGTACGACGACGACGCCGTCTGCCCCTTCACCACCGGCTCGGTTTCCGTGATCTCCAGCGTCACCCGCGCCGGCAGCTCGATCGAGAGCGCCACGCCGTCGTGCAGCAGGAGAAAGCATTCCATGTTCTCGGTCAGATAGACGGCCTGATCGCCCACCGTGTCGCGCGAGACGATCACTTGCTCAAAGGAATCGGGATTCATGAACACGAACCCGGCGTCGCCGTCGTCGAAGAGGAACGTGTGCTTCACTTCCTCGACGAACGCTTTTTCCAGCCCGTCAGTTGTCTTGTAGGTCTGCGTCGTCTTCACGCCGTCGACGATGCGGCGCATGACGATCGTCGTCGTCGGCGTGCCCTTGCCGGGCCGGAAGGTCTCGTAGGAGAGCACGACATAGAGCTTGCCGTCGTCCAGTTCGAGCACATTGCCTTTGCGGACGTCGCTGGCGATAACCTTGGCCACCGGGGATGCCTTCTACCCTTCGCCCCTGTCTCAGGCCCGTCTCAAGACCGACAGACCGGGAGGGGCGCGCAAAAAACGCGGAGATTTGAGGAAAACGCTGCGTCATACAGGCATCCGCGCCCGCTTCCAAGCCCGCTCCCTTCGCCAGCCCCGTGACCGATAGCCCCTTCTGGACCCGCGCCCGCCACGCCGACCGCCGCCCGTTTCTGACGGCGCGCGCGACCATCATCGCCGCCATCCGCGCCTGGTTCGCCGAACAGGGCTTCATCGAGGTCGACGCCGGCGCGCTGGTCGCCAGCCCCGGCGCGGAGGTGCATCTGCAGGCGTTCCAGACCGGCGGCCGTTACCTCCACACCTCCCCCGAATTCGCCATGAAGAAGCTTCTGGCCGCAGGCGAGGAGAAGATTTTCTTCCTCGGCAAGGTCTACCGCGCGGGCGATAGCGGCCCCTTGCATGCCCCCGAATTCACCATGCTCGAATGGTATCGTGCGCACGAACCCTACGAGCGCGTGCAGGATGACTGCATCGCGATCGCGCGCGTCGCCTGCCGCGCGACCGGCGCGCACGCGCTCTCGTGGCGCACGCACACCTGCGACCCCTTCGCCGCTCCCCGGCGCCTGACCGTTCGCGAAGCGCTCGCCGGCGGGCCTCGGCCTTCCATCCCGCACGCCGCAAGCGATCAGCCTACGGACATATTCTCCCGCGCCATAGTCGCCGTCGAGCCGACCCTCGGCCACGACCGCCTGACGCTCCTCGATGAATATCCGATCACGGAAGCCGCCCTCGCGCGTCCGCATCCGCATGATCCAAGTCTCGCCGAACGCTTCGAGCTCTATGCCTGCGGCGTCGAGCTCGCGAACGGCTTCGGGGAGCTCACCGATCCGATCGAGCAGCGCGCCCGCCTCGAAGCCGCGATGGCGGAGAAGGAGCGTCGCTACGGCGCCCGCTGGCCCATCGACGAGGATTTCCTCGCCGCCCTCGCCCACATGCCGCCCGCCAGCGGCTGCGCGCTCGGCATCGACCGCCTCGTCATGCTCGCCGCCGGCGCCGTCCATATCGATCAGGTGCTCTGGACCCCGCGGTAAAGTCAGCGGACGCCCTGATTCATCCGGTCGATTTCAGCAAGCGTTTCGAGAAACGCCAGGCAATCGCCGGCGAAATCGCCCCGGACGAAGACGAAAGTCTGCCCGCCCTCAGCCGCGACGCCGCGCACGAACACAGCCGGATGCGCCGGCACAACGGGCGTGGTCAACAGGGCGATCCGTCTTCGCTGGGCGTTGGCGATGACGCGGTATCCGTTTTCCACCGACACCTCGGCGCCGTCTTCGGTCGTGTAATGGACCGCAAACCCGGCGATCTCCTCCGGCGACTTCGCGTGGCACTCCATCCGCCCATCGCCGCGCGTCGGAGAGCCCATCACGCGCCCCTGGTCGTCGCGAAAGGCCTCGACGCCCAGGCCCAGCCCGCTTTCTCCATTTCGCGACAACGAAATACGCAGCAATCCGAACTGCGCGAAGGTGGCGTTGTTGTACGGCGCTGGTTGTTCGACCCACGTGATCTCCAGGCAGGACGCGAGCTCGTCTCGGATCCGCAGGAACGCCGCGTCGCTATCCTCGCCGGCGTTGCACGTATAGCTCGTGGATGTGATCCGTTCGCGCTCGCCCGCGATGGCGACCGCGCAAGGGCCCTCGCCGAACGGCCGATGCGCACCAGACAGAATTGCGACGCCGTCGACGCCCGGAAGCGGATCGCCGCGCCAGAGCGCGAATTCGCTTACCGCCTCCCCAAGCATTGAACGGACGCCGGCGCAAAGATCATCCTGCGCCTGCGCGGCGCCGCCCCAGCAGACGAGCACGACGGACGTGACAAGCGCACGAAGACCTTGCATTCAGCACCTCTACAGCCCGATTAGCATGACCCATGATCATCCGCGACGCCGAACCAGACGACGCCATCGCCATCCGCGCCATCGTCGCCTCGGCATTTGGCCGGAGCGATGAGGCCCTGCTCGTCGACCAGCTCCGCGCCGACGGCGACGCCTTCATCGAACTCGTCGCCGAAGACGAGGCCGACGGCGACCTCCTGGGCCACATCCTGTTCAGCCCCCTCGCCATCGATCGCCCGGAGGGGACCGTGACGGCGCTCGCGCTGGCGCCGGTGGCCGCGCGCCCCGACCGTCAGAAACAGGGGATCGGCGCAGCGCTCATCCGCGCCGGGATCGAGCAGGCGCGCTTCGCCGCCATCCCTGCCATCATCCTCGTCGGTCACCCGGGCTACTACCCCCGCTTCGGCTTCTCGGCCAAAGCCGCCGAATCATTGGATGCTCCCTTCTCGGGCCCGTCCTTCATGGCGCTCGAGCTTGTACCCGGCGTTCTGGAGGCGGGCGGATCGGTCCGCTACGCGGCGGCCTTTGGGATTTGAGCCGATGGACGGGGCGTTTTCACCAATCGCTGCGCCGCGCGATGCGCTCGATGAGGTTGAGCGCCGCTACGCGACGGCGATCACGCCGCTGATGCAAAGCCTCATCGACCCTGACGATCCAAACGATCCCATCGCTCTGCAATTCCGCCCCGACGCGCGCGAACTGATCACCACGCCCGCCGAGCGCGACGACCCCATCGGCGATCACGCGCACGCGCCCGTGGAGGGGATCGTTCATCGCTACCGCGATCGCTGCCTCCTGAAGATCGTGTCCGTCTGCCCGGTCTATTGCCGCTTTTGCTTCCGTCGCGAAATGGTCGGGCCCAAGGCAGGCGGAGGACCCAAGACCGCGCCCCTCTCCGCCGAAGCGTTCGATGCCGCCCTCGCTTACATTGCTCAGCATACGGAGATATGGGAAGTTATCCTGACCGGCGGCGATCCGTTCCTGCTCTCGCCCCGTCGCGCGCGCGAACTGACGCAACGACTCGCCGCCGTCCCGCACGTCAAGATTGTCCGCTGGCACACGCGCGTGCCCATCGTCGACCCCGACCGCGTCACGCTCGAATTCGTTGATGCTCTGTGTACTGATGGAATGACGGCCTACGTCGCCATCCACGCCAACCATCCACGCGAGATCACGCCGCAGGCCAAGACCGCGCTCGACCGTCTCGCCCAAGCCGGCATCCCGCTGCTTTCGCAAACCGTCCTGCTCAAGGGCGTGAATGACAGCGCCGAAACCCTCGAAGCCCACATGCGCGCCCTCGTCGAAGCCCGCGTGAAGCCCTACTACCTGCACCACCCCGATCTCGCGCCCGGCACGTCGCACTTCCGCGTCCCCATCGAACGCGGCCGCGAGATCGCGCAGGAACTGCAAGCCCGCGCTTCGGGTCTGTGCCAACCCACATACGTTCTCGACATCCCCGGCGGCCACGGCAAAGCCCCCCTCGGTCCCTGCGCCATCCGCGCCGCCGACGAAGGCGTCGAACTCCGCGGCGCGGACGGCGCCTGGCGCGCCTACACGGGCGAGTGATCCATGCCCTTCATGGTCATCGAGCATTTCCGCGACACGCCCGCCATCGGGCGCCGCTTCCGCGAAAAGGGTCGCATGATCCCCGACGGCGTCAGCTACATCTCAAGCTACATCGATCCCGCGACGCAGCGCTGCTTCCAGATGATGGAAGCCCCCAGCGCCGAGGCCCTCCAGCCCTGGCTCAACGCCTGGAAGGACCTCGCCGACTTCGAGATCATCCCCGTGCAAACATCACAGGATTTTTGGGCGACGATTCCGCTCTGAACCAATTGCAGCAGCGTGTCACTGCTGTTAGACGCCTGCTCCCGCAAGCGCCAGCCAGGGAGGCGACCATGCCGCGTCACCGCGATCCCTTCGACAAGCCGTCCTTTTGAGCGCTCCTCGAAGCGCCGAAAAGGATTCCCGTCTGAAACGCACGTGAAGCGCGGAATGCGCACGGTGCGTGGGCGATGTCGAACTCGTCGAAAAGCTCGGCCGCAACGACCTCTGCCCATGCGGTTCGCGGAGGTTGTTTCAAGCGCTGCTGCATGAAGAACGGCCGCTATGACGGCGCCGAGCGCGCGTACTACTTCCGAGAGGAGTAGCTTTTCCTCCGTCATTCCGGACAGCGCGGAGCGCTGATCCGGAACCCAGGGGCAAACGCATTGCGCTATGATCCCCTGGGTCCCGGGTCTCGCTTCGCGAGCCCGGGATGACGAAGTGGATGCGCGAACGACTCCAACTCAAATCCTTCAATCGCCGACGCGATCGCTGCGAGCGCGCCCTCGATGCTCATAGCGGCCGTATCGATGCGCACGTCCGCGTCCGTATACGGAGCATATTCCCGCGCCTCGACCGCCATCCAACTCACCCGCGCCAGCCCCGGCACGTCGATCGCCCGCGTCTCCACGCGCAGGCGATGCGTCGCACGATCGGAGCAGAGAACCTCAACCCTCAGCACACGCGCCCCCGCCTCCGATGCGACGCGCCGCCAGGCCTCGCGCGTCAACGGGATCGGATTGACGCTATCGGCGATCACCATGCGCCCGAGCCGCAAATTGTCCCTCGCGGCCGCATACGCTCCGGCGTACCCAAGCGGGCCGACATCGGCGACGCCATGGTCGCGCAACGCCTGCTCGATCATATCGATGCGCAGATAGACGCTGCCCGGATGCGCCGCCGCGAGCGCCCGCGCGATCGTCGACTTTCCTACACCAGGCAATCCCGCAAACGCGATCAGCATCGCTACGCCGAAAGCGGCTCACCCTCGACGGTGATGCGATGCATCATCCGCCGCTGGCCGTGATAATCGTTGCGCGCGAAATGCCACGTCGCGCGATTGTCCCAGAAGGCGATCGAGCCCGGCCGCCAGACGAACTCGTGCGTGAAGTCCTTGCGCATGCAATGAGCGTAGAGCTGCGCCAGCAGCGGCCCGGACTCTTCCACAGTCCACCCCTCGAACCGTACCGTGAACGCCGGGTTCACGTAGAGCGCCTTCTTCCCGCTCAGCGGATGCGTGATGACCACGGGATGCGTCACGTCCGCCAGCGTCTTGGTCTTTTCCGCATTGCCGATGCGGCCGCCGCCAGCGTCGGTGTTGCTGTAGTAGGTGTCGGGTCCTTCTCCAAAAATGTGCCGCGCCGAGTGCACCGCCCGCAGGGTGGAGAGCATCGCCTGGAACCCGGGCGAGAGCGCTTCATACGCCGCGTACATGGACGCGAACAGCGTGTTGCCGCCCGTCTCCGGCAGTTCGCGCGCCACCAGGATGGAGCCCATGGCGGGGATCTGATCGTACGAATGGTCGGTGTGCCAGCCGCCGCCGATATTGTTCTGCTGATCGCGTTCCTTCGCGACGAGCGCGATCTCCGGAAAATCCGGATGCGCGGCGAAGAAACGGTTGATGTTGATCGGCGCCCAGCGCTCCGCGAACGCGATGTGCTGCCGCTCCGACAAGTCCTGGTCGCGGAAGAAGATCACGCCGTGCTCGGCAAAGGCCGCCCGGATTTCATCGAAATCGTCGTTTGAGAGCGCCCCGAGATCGACGCCGGTGATTTCAGCGCCGACGCCGTGAAGATGCGCGATCCGGATCGCCATGGCCCGTTCCTCCACCGCCTTTATACCACAGCGCCCGCGCGCAGCGCGCAAGGCGCGCGACCGCCTTTTCCCTACGGCAGCGACTGGACTTAAGCCGCCCTTCAGGCTTTCGTCCCCGCAACAGGGAGAACGCTATGGACGCCTCGAAGCTCATGTTCCGCGACGGCCTTCTGCAGGGCGAGCGCATTCTCGTCACCGGCGGCGGCACCGGTCTGGGCAAGGAGATGGCGGAGGCGTTCCTCAAGCTGGGCGCGGAAGTGATCATCTGGGGCCGGCGCGGCGAAGTGCTGAAGGAAGCCGCCGACGAGCTCATGGGCAAGCACGGCGGCAAGGTCGTGCCGATGGCGTGCGACATCCGCGCCGCTGAGGCGATCAAGGAGAACCTGGACGAGATTTGGAGCACCGGTGCGCTCACCGGCCTCGTCAACAACGCAGCCGGCAATTTCATCTCCCGCACGCAGGATCTCTCCCCGCGCGGCTTCGATGCAATCGCCAACATCGTTTTCCGCGGCTCGTTCTACGTGACGCTCGACATCGGGAAGCGCTGGATCGAGGAGAAGCGCAAGGGCAGCGTCATCTCGATCCTCACCACCTGGGTGTGGAACGGCTCGCCCTTCACGGTGCCCTCGGCCATGTCGAAGGCCGGCCTCAACGCCATGACCCAATCGCTCGCCGTGGAATGGGGCCATTACGGCATCCGCTTCAACGCGATCGCGCCGGGGCCCTTCCCGACCAAGGGCGCGTGGGAGCGTCTCTCTCCGGGTCAGAGCACGGACGGCTCCACCCGCCAGACGACCAACCCGATGGGGCGCGTCGGCGAGATGCACGAACTCTGCAATCTGGCGGTCTTCCTGATGGCGCCGGGCTGCGACTACCTGACCGGCCAGACCATCGCCATCGACGGCGCGATGTACCAGGCTTCCGGCGGAAACTTCTCCGGTCTCGCCGCCTGGTCCGACGAGCAATGGGCCGCCGCGCGCGACATGATCAAGGCGTCGAACGAAAAGGACCGCGCCCAGCGCACCGCCTGAGGCGGTTCCGCGTCCGGAACCTGCGACGCGCGTGAAACATTCAGTCATCGCCGGGACACGCCTTGCCCTTAGCGTCGGCAAGGCGAGGACGAACGGAGCGCCGGAAGCGGCAGTCCGATCGCACTCTCCGTGCGTAAGCATTTGCCAGGGAAAAGCTTTTCGCCGCACCCTGGCCGTGCGCGCAACGGAAGCCGAGACGCCGTCCGTTCAATTGCGGACGCTTGGGAGACGATGACCGCGATGGCTGGAGCGATTGGTTGGGCGAGGACACAGGCAGCGCGCATGCCGCGCCTGATCTGGATCGTGGGCGGGCTCGCCCTGGCGATCCTTGTCATCTGGATGCTGTTCTTCCGCGGCGGCGGCGACGAAACCCCCTACCGCACCGCGACCGTCGACCGCGGCCGCATCACCCAATCCGTAAGCGCTACCGGTTCGCTGCAGCCGCTGGTTTCGGTCAATGTCGGCACGACCGTATCCGGCCTCGTGGAGGAGGTGCTGGTCGACTTCAACTCGCAGGTCCGCGCCGGCCAAATTCTCGCCCGTCTGGAGCCCGATACGTTTGAGCAGCGCATGGAGCAATTGCAGGCGTCGCTGAGCCAGGCGCGCGCCGATTTCCAGGTCGCGGATTCAGACTATCAGCGCTACGCCCGCCTCGCTGAAGAAGGCTTCGCGTCGGAACAATTGATGGCGCAGCAGCGGGCCTCGCGCGCCCGCGCCTCCGCCTCGGTGCAACAGGCCTCGGCGCAACTTGAAACCGCGCGTGTCGATTTCGAGCGTTCGATCATCCGCAGCCCCATCGACGGCGTTGTCGTCGATCGCCAGGTCAACCCCGGCCAGTCCGTCGCCGCGAGCTTCCAGGCGCCGATCTTGTTCGTGATCGCGCAAGATCTCTCCCGCCTGCAAGCCAACATCACCGTCGACGAAGCCGATATCGGCCAGGTGCGCGAAACCATGCCGGTGCGCTTTACCGTCGATGCGTTTCCCGACGAAGATTTCGAAGGCCGCGTCAGCCAGGTGCGCCAGCAGGGCGTCGATACCAATGGCGTGGTCAGCTACACGGTCGTCGTCGAAGCCGAGAACCCCGGCCGCCGCTTGCTCCCCGGCATGACAGCCAACGCCTCGATCATCGTCCAGGAAACGCAAGACGTCGCACGCATCCCAAACAGCGCGTTGCGTTTCCAGCCTGTCGATGAAGCCCTGCGCGAACGCGCCCGCGCCATGATGAGCCCTGGCGAGCGCCGCGGCCGCGCCGGCGAAGCGGTGGCCCAGGAACGTGGCCCCGGCGAACGCGGACAGCGCGCAGGCGGCCAGCGCGGCGGCGCACTCGCCTTCGCCGAAGGCCTCGATCTGACCGCCGAGCAGCAGGAATTGGCGCAGAGCGCGGCCCGCAGCGCGCGCCAATCCGGCGGCGACGGCGATCGCCGCGCCCAGATGCGCCGTGTCCGCCAGGCCGTCATGGCCGCGCTCGAACCGACGCTCACCGATGCGCAACGCGCTCGCCTCGCCGAACTGCGCGGCGCAAGCGGGGGCCCCCGCGAGACCCCCACGCGCACGGCCGTGATCTTCGTGCTGCGCAACAACCGCCCCGAACCGGTGCGGGTGGAGCTTGGCGCAGCAGATGATGCGTACACGGAGCTTCGCGGCGGCGATCTCCGCGACGGCGATCAGATCATCACCGGCGGCGGACCTGTCGATCGCTCCAACCAGCAGATGCGCGGCGGCCCGATGGGCGGCGGCGTACGGATCCGGGGCGGCTGATGGCGGGCCTCATCGCCGCCTCCGACCTCGTCAAACTTTACACCATGGGCGACGAGACGGTGCACGCCCTGGACGGCGTCAGCTTCGAGATCGATCGCGGCGGCTACGTCGCCATCGTCGGGCCCTCGGGGTCCGGCAAGTCGACTCTGATGAATTTGATCGGCGGGCTCGACACGCCCACGGACGGGCATCTCTATATTGACGGCCAGGATATCGGCGCGATGGACGACAGTGATCTTGCTGTCTTCCGCAACCGCACGATCGGCTTTGTGTTCCAGAGCTTCAATCTCTTGCCGCGCCTCACTGCGCAGGAGAATGTGGAGTTGCCGCTCATCTACGCCGGCGTCGAGCCGAAGACGCGCAAGGCCCGCGCCAGCGAACTCCTCCATCGCGTCGGCCTCGGCGAGCGCATCTCGCACAAACCCACCCAGCTCTCCGGCGGCCAGCAGCAGCGAGTCGCAATCGCCCGCGCACTGGCCTGCGAGCCGCAGCTTCTGCTGGCCGACGAACCCACCGGCGCCCTCGACACCACGACCGGCAAGGAAATCATGGGGCTCTTTCGCGCACTCAACGGCGAGGGCGTCTGTGTTGTGCTGGTCACGCACGATCTGGACGTCGCCGCGCAAGCCAGGCGCACCATCGAGATGCGCGACGGCAAGATCGTCCGCGACCAGCATGCGGCGGCGTCGGCATGATCCGCCCCACCGATCTCGTCGGCGCTGCGATGCGCGCGCTGCGCGCAAACCCGATGCGCTCGGCGCTCACCGCGCTCGGCGTCATCATCGGCGTTTCGTCAGTCGTCGCGATGGTGGCGCTCGGCGCCGGCGCCCAGGCGCGCGTTGAATCGAGCATCTCCAGCCTCGGCTCCAATCTTCTGATCGTCGTCCCCGGCGCCCAGCGCGGCGCCGGCGGCGTGCGCGGCGCAGCCGGCGGGTGGGACGCGCTGACGCTTGGCGACGCCGAGGCGATCGAACGCGACGTCGCCAACATCAGCGCCGTCGCCCCGGTGCAGAACGCCAACGGCCAGATGGTCGCGAACGGCCTCAACTGGAACACGCGCGTGATGGGCGTAACGCCGGCCTATTTCATCGCCCGCGACCTCGCCGTGGAGAACGGCCGCGAGCTTGACGAGACCGACGTCTCACAGGCCCGCCGCGTGATCCTCCTCGGCCCCACGGTTGCGGAGAACCTGTTCCCCAATATGGACCCCGTCGGTCAGACGGTGCGCCTGAACGGCGGCACGTATGATGTCATCGGCGTACTGGAGACGAAGGGCCAATCTGGATTTCAAGATCAGGACGACATGGCGCTCGCGCCCCTGACGACGGTGAAGCGTCGCATCGCCGGCCGCCGCGGCCGCGGCGATTCCATCAGCCAGATCTCGATCAAGGCCGCGAGCGAGGACGTGATCCCGCTCGTCGAGGCCGACGTGATCGATCTCCTGCGCGTGCGCCACCGCACGAACGGCGATGACGATGACTTCACGGTCCAGAACCTCGCCTCGATCACCGACGCCATGAAGAACGCAACGCAGACCTTCACGCTTCTGCTCGCGGCCATCGCCGGCGTGTCCCTGCTCGTCGGCGGCATCGGCATCATGAACATCATGTTGGTCTCGGTGACCGAGCGGACCCGCGAAATCGGCCTGCGCAAGGCCCTCGGCGCCCGCCGCGGCGACATCCTCAATCAGTTCGGCCTCGAAGCGATCGCGCTCTCAGTCGCCGGCGGCGCCATCGGGCTGGTGGTCGGGTTTCTGGGGGCCTGGGCGATCACGGGCGCCATGGATCTGCCCTTGGTCCTGAACGTCGAGACGCCCATTTACGCGATAGTCTTCTCTGGTCTGGTAGGCGTTACATTCGGGGCCTATCCTGCCTGGAGGGCTGCGCGGCTCGATCCGATCGAGGCGCTCAGGCGGGAATAAGCTTCAAACGACCTTCAGAACGAAGAGACGACGATGATCCGCAGTCTGATGATCGCCTGCGCGGCTTCCGCGCTGATCGCCCCCGCCTACGGCGAGACCTTGGACGAGGCGGTCGCGTCCGCGGTGGAGTCCAACCCATCCCTGGCCGCCCAGCGCGCCCGTCTCGACGCCACGCGGGAGCAATTGCCGCAGGCCCGCGCCGATCTCCTCCCGCAGCTCTCAGCCTCCGCCGGCGCGACCCGTACGAACGACGATTTCGGCTCGGACGAAGGCTGGTCCGCCGGGCTTTCTGCATCTCAGCTGCTGTTTGCCGGCGGCGGCGCGCTTGCCTCCGTCCGCCAGGCGCGCGCCAACATCGCCGGCGCCATCGCCAATTTTGAGTCCGCGGAGCAGCAGCTGATCCTGGACGTCGCTTCCGCCTATGCCGGCGTCCGCCAGGCTGAGGCCGTGCTCACGGCGCGTGAAACCACGGTCAACAATCTCACGGAGCAGCTCCGCTACGCGCAGGCGCAGTTCGACGCCGGTTTGGTGACCCGCACCGATGTCGCGCAATCGCAGGCGCGCCTCGCCCAGGCTCGGACGAATTTCGTGCAGGCCCAGGGCCAGCTCTCGGCGGCCGTCGAGGCCTATATGCGCCTCGTCGGCCGGCCGCCGTCGGAACTGACCGCGCCCCCCACCGCGGCTGGCCTCCCCACGAGCCTCGAAGACGCGCTCTCCGTCGCCGTGCGCGAGAATCCAGGCCTCCTCTCGGCCCAAGCCGCTGAAGAATCCGCCGACGCCGCGGTCGACATCGCCACGTCGAGCTTCTTCCCAAACGTCTCGCTCACGGCCGGCGCCAATCTCTCGGGCGATTTCGAGGACGGCTCGGACGATTTCTCCTCCGACTCCGTCGGCGTGCGCTTCTCCTGGCAACTCTTCTCAGGCGGCGCGACGCTCTCGCGCAATCGCCAGCAGCGCGCCCTGCGCAGCGCCGCGAATTTTGAAGTCGCCGCAGCGCAGCGCGGCGTCCGCGAACAAGTCACCACCGCCTGGACTGGGCTGCAAAGCGCGCAGGCTGCCGTGGTGTCCGCGCGCGAACAGGTCGAGGCCGCGGAACTCGCTTATCGGGGCATCCGCCTCGAACAGGAGACTGGCCTGCGCTCGACCATCGACGTTCTGATCCAGGAGGACGATCTCCTGAACGCGCGCCTCGCGCTGGCCGCCGCGGAGCGCGATCTCGTCGTCGCCGAACGGCAATTGCTGGCGACCATGGGCGTGCTGGCGGAGAACACGCCGCGCCCCTAAGTTTGGGCGGCGAGAATTGGCTGTGGATCCTAGACTTCAGGCGCTGCTGGACTCCGTCTCCCGTTTGGCGCCGCACATCGACATGAAAGCCTCCGCCGCGCAGGCGCGCGCCGCGTTCTGGCGTACCGCGCAGCGTTTGGAGGCGGACGCGCCGGCCCTGCAGGATCGCCGCGCCCTGACGGTGAACGGCGCCGCGGGCCCCCTCGACGCGCGTCTCTATACCCCGTTCGCAGCCGGGGCGGCGGGGCCGGGGCTTGTGTACTTCCACGGCGGCGGCTTCGTGATGGGCGATCTCGACAGCCACGAAATGCTGTGCCGTCGCCTCGCCGCCGCGGCGCACGCGCGCGTGCTGAGCGTCGCCTACCGACTTGCGCCGGAGAACCGCTTCCCCGCCGCCGTCGATGACGCCGAAGCCGCGGCCCGCTGGGCGTTCGCGAACGCAGGCGCGATCGGCGTCGATCCCGCACGCATCGCCGTCGGCGGCGATTCCGCCGGCGGAAACCTCACCGCGGTTGTCGCCCAAGCCTTGCGCCGCGAGCCGGACTGTCGTCCCGCGGCGCAAATGTTGATCTATCCGTGCACGCAGATGGTTACGATGACGCCCTCGCAGCTCAAGTTTCGCGAAGGCTACGCCGTCACCCAGGCCGCACAGGATTTCTTCAAGGACAAATATCTCGCGCGCCGCGAAGACGCCTACGACGTCCGCTGCTCACCGCTGCTGGAGAACGATCTCGCCGGCCTGCCGCCGACCTTGTGCATCACCGCGGGCTTCGATCCGCTGCTCGATGAGGCGAAGGCCTATGCCGACAAGCTCGCCGCCGCCGGCGTGCCGGTGACGCACCGCCACTACGCCAGCCAGCCCCACGGCTTCTTCAACATGACCGCGATCTCCGCCCCCGCGCGCGACGCGATCGAAGACGCCGGCCGCTGGCTTGCGCAAGCGCTCGCCTAAGCGCGCCGCGCCGCATAGGCCGCAACCAGCGCAGCGCACCCAAGCACGCCCGCGCCGATCCAGAACGGCGCGGAGTGTCCGAGCTGATCAAACAGGAGCCCCGAGAACGCTGGTCCGATCACCCGCCCGAGCGCAGACGCGGATTGATTGAGCCCCATGACCAGCCCGCGCTCGTGCTCTCCCGCCTGCGCGCCCACCAGCGACGTCAGCGCCGGTGTGGCCGCGCCGCCGCCGATCGCAAGCAGCGCCAGCGCAGCGTAGGCGTGGCCGGTGGTCTGCGCCGCCGCCAGCGCCGCGAAGCCGCCGGTGAACAGCGCCAATCCGCCAACGAGCATCCGCCGCTCGCCAACCCGTTTCGCCAGCCATCCGGCGCCGCCGCCCTGCAGACCGACCGTCATCAGCCCGAGCGCCGCGAACGCGAACCCCGTCTCGCGCGGCCCCCAGGCGAGCTGCGCGTTCGACCACAGCCCGAACGTCGTCTCCATCAGCGCCTGCGCCGCGATCATCATCAGCGTCACGCACACCAGCTGCGCGAGCGCCGGGCGCTTGAGCAGCAGGCTCATCCGCCCGTCGCGCGGCGCCCCCGCCGACCGCCGCGCGCCGGGGGGCAGCGTTTCGCGGAACAGCGCCGTCGCCGCGACCGCCGCGAGCATCGCAAACGCCGCCGCTGTGAGGCATACCCGCCGAAATCCCTCCGCATCCGGATGATCGCCCGCGATCAGCGCCGCCAGCGCGGGCCCGAAGATGAACCCGAGCGCGAACGACGCGCCCAGCAGGCCCATGTTGCGCGTGCGCGTCTGATCGTCCGCGAGATCGGTCGCGGCCGCGAACGCCGCCCCGACATTCCCCGCCATCAGACCCCCGAACAGCCGCGCAAAACCCAGCGCCTCCACGTTCACCGCATAAGCGATCATCACGTAGGAGAGCCCGGCCCCGATCAGCCCGGCGATCAGCACCGGCTTGCGCCCGATGGAATCGGAGAGCCGCCCCCACGCCGGCGCCGCGATCAGCTGCCCGAACGAATAGGCCCCCATCGCGATGGTGGTTTCGGTGGCGGTGCCGCCGAGGTGCAGGGAGAGGAACGGAAAGATCGGGATGAAAATCCCGAACCCGATCATGCCTGTGAGCACGACCAGGAAAAGCGCCAGGAGCGATCCCCGCGCGGGCGCTTGCGCCGCCGCAGCCATAGGCAGGCCTTAGCCTGCGCCGCGCCCGCGTGCGAGGCGACGGATCGGCCCACTCGGTTGACTTGCCGCAGGAGGAGGCGGCCAAATCCCGACCGACACGCCAAGGACGATGGAGGGCCCGATGAGCGACCGCGTTGCAGTCACCATGAATGGCGGCGTCGCCGACGTCCGCATGGTCCGCGCCGACAAGATGAACGCCCTCGACGATGAGATGTTCGTCGCCCTGATCGAGACCGGCGAGCGCCTGAAGCAAGACAAATCCGTCCGCGCCATCGTGCTCTCGGGTGAGGGCCGCGCGTTCTGCGCCGGGCTCGACACCTCGAATTTCGGCAAGATGGCCTCCGGCGCGCCGCGCGGAAACACGAGCCTGGAGGCGCAGAAGCGCACCCCCGGCGGCGCGAACCGCGCTCAGCAGGCCGTGATGGTCTGGCGCGAGCAGCCCGCGCCGGTGATCGCCGCCGTACATGGCGTCGCCTATGGCGGCGGCTTCCAGCTCACGCTCGGCGCCGACATGCGCTTCGTCACGCCGGACGTGAAGCTCTCGATCCTGGAGATCAAGTGGGGACTCGTGCCGGATATGGCCGGCATCGCGCTCTTGCGCGGCATGGTCCGCGACGACGTGATGCGCGAACTCACCTACACCGGCCGCATCTTCTCCGGCGAGGAGGCGCAAGACCTCGGCATCGCCACCCGCGTCTGCGCCGATCCGCGCGCTGAAGCGCTCGCCCTCGCGGCCGAGATCGCGGGCAAGAATCCCCATGCCGTCCGCGGCGCCAAGCGCCTCATCAACGCGATGGCGGATTCCGATCAGCACGCGATCCTGAAACAGGAAACCGAAGAGCAGGTCGCCCTCATCGGCAGCCCGAACCAGGTCGAAGCCGTGATGGCCAACATGCAGAAGCGCGCCCCGAACTTTGCGGACGTCGCTTGAGGCAGCGGCGGCCTCAGTACGCGTCGATTTCAATGGCGCCCATCTCCGGAATGCCAAGCCGCCAAGCGCCGCGCCCAAATCGGGCCTTCGCGAACTGAAGTTCGATCGAGTCTGACTCGCGAAACCGAGGTCGCCCATCGGCCGCCAGGCCATTGAAGCGCATCGCCTGCGCGGTCCATCCTTGATTGTTCCACCACCGCGCGTCGGTCGGGCTCTGCGGCGCCGCCGCCGCATTCCCCTCCGGCCACTCGCCGAGTTGCGCAGAGACATGAATATGCAGCGGCGCGCTCAAGCCCGGCGCCGCAGCGACGAGATCCAAACCCCGCCCGCGCAGCGCCGCGCCCTGCAGGCACACCCAGACGAAATCGCGATCCTGGTGCGTCACATAGGTCAGCGCCTCGCCGACATGCCGCGCCGCACCGTGATAATCCGTACACGCTCCGTCCGTCAGCGGCGGGCTGGGGTCGCGCAACACCGTCGCGGCTTGAATATTGTGGGCGCGCGTGAAGGCGGATCGGAATGCGTCGGTCATCGCCGCCGAGGCGACCGAGGCCACCACAGCGCCGCCCACAAACAGGCCGGCAGATACACCCGCCGACGCCCCGAGAAGCCAATGAAGGGGTCGTTCGCCGCGTCGTCGCAGCCAGAGCGTGGCGGCGCCCGCCGCCATCGTGACGACCCCGAGCGCGAGCGCGACCACGGTGATCTCTATGTTGTCGTCTGCGGTCGCCAGCGCGTATCCGCACAAGCACGCGCCGAGCAGCGCCGCCGCAATCGCCAGATAAATCATCGCACGAGGCGCTTGCGCTAAAGATCGAGCAGCATCCGCTCGGGATCCTCCAGCCCCTCCTTCACGCGCACCAGGAACGTCACGGCTTCTTTGCCGTCGACGATCCGGTGATCGTAGGAAAGCGCCAGATACATCATCGGCCGGATCACGACCTGCCCATTGATCGCCACCGGCCGGTCCTGGATCTTGTGCATGCCGAGGATGCCGGATTGCGGCGCATTCAGGATCGGCGTCGACATCAGCGAGCCGTAGACGCCCCCGTTCGAGATCGTGAACGTCGCGCCCTGCAGGTCTTCCAGCTTCAAATGTCCATCCCGCGCGCGGGCGCCGAGCTCAGAGATCTCTTTTTCGATTTCCGCCATCGAGCGCTGGTCGGCATCGCGCACCACCGGCACCACGAGGCCTTTGTCGGTCCCCACCGCGATGCCGATGTCGTAGAAATTCTTGTAGATCACGTCGTCGCCGTCGATCTCGGCGTTGACGTTCGGCAGATCCTTGAGCGCCGCCACCACCGCCTTCACGAAGAAGCTCATGAAGCCGAGCTTCACGCCGTGCCGCTGCTCGAACCCGTCCTTGTACTTCGCCCGCGCGGCCATGATCTCCGACATGTCCGCTTCGTTGAACGTCGTCAGCATCGCGGCGCTGTTCTGCGCCTCCTTCAGCCGCCGCGCGATCGTCTGGCGCAACCGCGTCATCCGCACGCGTTCTTCCCGGGGGCCGATCGCGCGCGGCGCACGCGCCGGCGCCGGCGCCTCAGGGCGCGTCACCAGCGCGTTGAGCGCATCGAGCTTGGTCACGCGTCCGTCACGGCCGCTGCCTTGAACCGACGCCAGGTCGACGCCGCGCTCGGCCGCGACGCGCTGCGCGGATGGCGCCGCCACAGTCTCCCGGCTCGCGCCGTTTCCCGGCTTGGCGGCAGGCGCTGGTTTCGCGGCCGGCGCCGGTTTGGCCTCGTCCTTCGCCGCCGGTTTCGCCGCGGCCTTGCCGCCGCCCTCGCCCAAACGCCCAAGCAGCGAGCCGATCTCCACCGTCGCGCCTTCGTCGGCGACGATGTCGGAGAGCACGCCCGCGGCCGGCGCCGGCACTTCGACGGAGACTTTGTCCGTCTCCAGTTCCACCAGCGCCTCGTCCTTGGACACCGCGTCGCCGGCCTTCTTCAGCCAACGCGCCACTGTCGCTTCGGTGATCGATTCGCCGAGCGTCGGGACGACGATGTCGGTCATGCTCTTCAGTCTCCTCGCGTGCGCGCTCCGCGCCCGCTGTTCAGTCGTCAGGCGAAGGCGTCGTTCAGGAACGCTTCGAGCTCCGCCAGGTGCTTGCTCATCTGCCCCGCCGCCGTCGACGCGGTGGCCGGGCGGCCGATATAGCGCGCGCGCTTGGCGCTGATATGGAGCATCTCAAGCGTGATCGCCATCCACGGCTCGACGAAGCTCCATCCGCCCATGTTCTTGGGCTCTTCCTGGCACCACACGATCTCGGCGTTCGGGAACCGCACGAATTCGTGGCTGAGCGACTTGATCGGCCACGGATAGAATTGCTCGAGCCGCAGGATATAAACGTCGTCGATCCCGCGCTTCTCCCGCTCCTCGATCAGGTCGTAATAGACCTTGCCCGAGCAGACGATCACGCGCCGGATGTCGGCATCCGGCTTCAGCCGGATCGACGTGGTCTCGCGCTTCGCCAGCGCATCGGCGTCGTCCCAGAGCACGCGATGGAAGCTCGTCCCCGGGCCCATCTCGTCCAACGTGGAGGCGCAACGCCGGTTCCGCAGCAGCGATTTCGGCGTCATGACGATGAGCGGCTTACGGAAATCGCGGTGCAGCTGTCGGCGCAGCGCGTGAAAGTAATTCGCCGGCGTCGTGCAATTCACCACCTGCAGGTTCTCTTCCGCGCACAGCTGCAGGAACCGTTCAAGCCGCGCCGACGAATGCTCCGGCCCCTGGCCTTCATACCCGTGCGGCAACAACAGCACGAGGCCGCTCATCCGCAGCCATTTGCGTTCGCCCGAAGAGATGAACTGGTCGATCACCACCTGCGCGCCGTTCACAAAGTCGCCAAACTGCGCTTCCCAGAGCGTCAGCGTGTTCGGATCCGCGAGCGAATAGCCGTACTCGAAGCCCAGCACCGCCTCTTCCGAAAGCAGCGAATCGATCACTTCGAAATGCGCCTGCCCGGCGCGAATATTGTTGAGCGGCGTATAGCGTTCTTCCGTGTCCTGATCGACGAAGTGGGAATGCCGCTGCGAGAACGTCCCGCGGCAGGAATCCTGTCCCGAGAGCCGCACCGCAAAGCCTTCGTCCAGCAATGACGCGAACGCCAGGTGCTCGCCGAGCGCCCAATCGATCGGCCCGCCCTCCTCGATCGCCTTGCGCCGCTGCTCCACCACGCGCTGCACGGTGCGGTGCATGGCGAAATTCGCCGGGATCGCCGTGATCGCGCGCCCGATCTTGCGCAACGTGTCGACATTGACCGCGGTTTTCCCGCGCCGGTCGTCGTCCTCGGGCAGCCCGAAGCCGGACCACGCGCCGTCCAGCCAATCGGCCTTGTTCGGCTTGTAGGCCCCGCCCGCGTCGAATTCCTGGTCGAGGAACGTCTCGAACTCCCTCACCCAGCCGTCGACCTCGGCGCGCGACGTCACGCCCTCCTCGACGAGACGGCCCGTATATAGACTGAGCGTCGTCGGGTGGCTCTTGATGCGCTGGTACATCAAGGGCTGCGTCATCGTCGGATCGTCGCCTTCGTTGTGCCCGAAGCGGCGATAGCAGAACATGTCGATCACGACGTCCTTGCCGAACGTCTGGCGGTATTCGGTGGCGACCTTCGCCGCGAACACGACCGCCTCGGGATCATCGCCGTTCACATGGAAGATCGGCGCCTGCACCATGAGCGCTGTGTCGCTCGGATAAGGCGAGGAGCGCGAGAACCGCGGCGCCGTGGTGAACCCGATCTGATTGTTGACGATGAAATGCAGCGTCCCCCCGGTCCGGTAGCCGCGCAGCCCGGAGAGCGCGAAGCACTCCGCCACCACACCCTGACCCGCGAACGCCGCATCGCCATGGATCAAGAGCGGCAGCACACGCGCGCGCAGCGTGAAGAGACCGCTGTCGTCCTCGCGCCACGTCTGCCCTTCGGCCTGCTTCGCGCGCGCCTTGCCCAGCACGACTGGATTGACGATCTCCAGGTGCGATGGGTTCGCCGTCAGCGACAGATGCACGCTGTTGCCGTCGAACGCGCGGTCGCTCGATGCGCCCATATGATATTTCACGTCGCCCGAGCCCAGCACGTCTTCCGGCGTCGCCGAGCCGCCGCCGAACTCATGGAAGATCACGCGATAGGGCTTGCCCATCACCGCCGCGAGCACGTTGAGCCGCCCGCGGTGCGGCATGCCGATGACGATGTCTTCAACGCCCATCGCGCCGCCGCGCTTGATGATCTGCTCCAGCGCCGGGATCATCGCTTCGCCGCCGTCGAGCCCGAAGCGCTTCGTGCCCGGATAGCGCTTGTGCAGGAACTTTTCGTAGACCTCGGCTTCGACCAGCTTGCGCAAGATCGCGGTCTTGCCTTCCGGCGTGAACGCGATCTGCTTGTGCGGGCCCTCGATGCGTTCCTGGATCCAGCTCTTCTCCGCCGGATCTGTGATGTGCATGAACTCGACGCCGAACGTGCCGCAATAGGTTCGTTTCAAGATCTCCAGCATTTGCGGGATGGTGGCGTTGTCCATCCCGAGCACGCCGTCGATGAAGATCTCGCGCTCGTAGTCGCCGGGCCCGAACCCAAACGAGGCAGGGTCGAGTTCGGCCGGCACATCGTCTCGCGTTTCGATGCCGAGCGGATCGAGGTTGGCCGCAAGATGGCCGCGCGTCCGGTAAGCGCGGATCATCATCAGCGCCCGGACGCTGTCGCGCGCCGCCGATTGCACGTCCACGATCGAGGCCTGCGGCAGCCGCTGGCGCGTTTTGCGCGCCATTTGCGCTTCCAATGCCGGCCAATTGCCGTCCAGAAGCGCGGTCGCCTCGGTCGGACGCGCGCCGAGATCGGGCCGCGCCCAGCTTGGCCCCGCGACCGCATGGCGCACCGCCTCGGGCGTATCGGCGAGCGCTTCGAAGAACGCGCGCCAGGACGGATCCACCGACTGCGGATCCTCCAGGTAGCGCGCATGCATCTCTTCGACGTAGAGCGCGTTGGCGCCGTAGAGAAAACTGGTTTCAAGAAGCGCCGTGTTCGGCAGGCTTCGGACGTCGTCGGCCATGATCCTTCCTTGCGCCGGCCCCGATGCGCGCCCTCGGAGTGCGGCGGCGCCGATCGCTTATACGGTGAGAACAGCCAGAGCGCGCCCCTTTTAGGGCGCGTCGCGATGCCCGCAAAGGCCGCCCAGCGGGCTCAAGGAATGCATTTTCGCCGGCGCCCCGCAGGGCGGCGAAAGCCTAGCCTGCGAGCAGGTCCTTCATCGCCCGGCCCATGGCGGCGGGGTGCGGCGCGATCGTGATCCCGGCCGCCTCCATCGCCGCGACCTTGGAGCCGGCGTCGCCTTTGCCGCCGGAGATGATCGCCCCGGCATGACCCATGCGACGACCCGGCGGGGCCGTGCGCCCGGCAATGAACCCGACGACCGGCTTTTTCCGCCCGCGCTTGGCCTCATCAGCGAGGAATTGCGCCGCATCCTCCTCCGCCGAGCCGCCGATCTCGCCGATCATGATGATCGCCCTGGTCTCATCGTCGGCTAGGAACAATTCGAGCATTGGAATGAACTCCGTGCCCTTCACCGGATCGCCGCCGATGCCGACCGCTGTCGACTGACCGAGCCCCTCCTGCGTCGTCTGGAACACCGCCTCATAGGTCAGCGTCCCTGAGCGCGAAAGCACGCCCACCGCGCCCTTGGTGAAGATGTTGCCCGGCATGATGCCGATCTTGCAGGCCCCCGGCGTCAGCACGCCCGGGCAGTTCGGCCCGATCAGCCGCGACGATGATCTGTCCAGCTTCGCTTTCACCCGCACCATGTCGAGCACGGGGATGCCTTCGGTGATGCACACGATCAGCGGGATCTCCGCGTCGATCGCCTCTTCGATCGCGGCCGCGGCGCCCGGCGGCGGCACATAGATCACCGTCGCGTCGGCGCCGGCCTTCTCTTTAGCCTCCGCCACGCTATTGAACACCGGCAGGCCGAGATGCGTCTGCCCGCCTTTGCCTGGCGACACCCCGCCCGTCATCCGCGTCCCGTACGCGATCGCCTGTTCGGAATGGAACGTGCCGTTCCGCCCGGTGAAGCCTTGGCAGATGACGCGGGTTTCAGCGTTGATCAGAATGGGCATTCAGCGCGTCCGCCCCGTTGCTCCCGCCTCGAGCGGGCCTCGTGGGATGTGGTGGTAGCGATCATCGTGCGCCACTGCAAACCCCTGCGCGATCGCCCCGCCGCTCAATTCTAGCTTGTGTTTGGAGACGCCTTGGCGTTCATGCTCGACACGTCACACGCAGTCCGGCGGGGAGGATGGCATGCGGCGGCTCGTTCTACTTTTATTCGCAGTTTTGTTCGTCGGCTCGTGCACGACGACGAAGCACTTCATGTTCTCGGGCGACTTCCAACGCCCGCCCGCCAACTCGCTCGTCTTGATCGTGGAGCCCGATATTCAACTCGCCATTGTCATGGCGGGCGGCACGCACGAGCCGCGAGAGGATTGGTCATCAGCCGCGCAGCGCAATGTTGCTGAAAGCCTATCTGCACATCTGAATGAACAAGGACACTCCACACAGAGATATAACGTCGACTCGGCAATGGCTGGACGGATCGGGCAGGTAGTCAGGCTCCACACAACAGTGGGTCAGTCTATTCTTGGGTTCAACTATGGCCTGTTCTCGCTGCCGACCAAAGAAGACAACTTCGACTGGACGCTGGGGCCCGGCGTACAGGAAATAGCGGCGCAGACAAATGCGCACTACGCGCTCTTTGTTTCCGGGAACGGCTCGTATGCCTCAGGGGGTCGGGTCGCCGTCGCGGTTGGCTTAGCGATACTCGGTGTTGGCGTGCCTCTTGGTGAACAACAAGTCTTCTGTTCCCTGGTCGACCTGCAAACAGGCAACGTTTTGTGGTTCAATGTCGCTAATGCGGGTCCGAGCGCGGACATGCGCGACCCTGAAGGCGCTGCGTCGTTGGTCAGGACGCTGATGCGGAGCTCACCCCTGCAATCCGCGACTGCAAACGAATGAAACGGCTGCCTGCTGCGCTCTGCCTGATCGCGGCGATGGTCTCAGCGCCGCCCGAAGCTGTTAGTCAGCCGGCCCCAATGCGCGAAAGGCCGGCTGCCGACACTGATGAAGGAGGTCTGTGGGGCTTGTTCGATCGAGCCGAGATTGCGGCCCGATCATCTGGCGAATTGATTGATGCAGCAGCGCTGAACGAATACATTCGTGAAGTGACTTGTCGCGTAGCCAGCGATGTCTGCGGTGACATTCGCATCTACGTCATGAACCGCCCATTCATCAACGCCACCATGGCGCCGAACGGATACGCGGAAGTCTGGTCTGGGTTGCTGCTCCGAGCGCAGAATGAGGCGGAACTGGCATTCATTCTGGGTCACGAAGTCGCGCACTACGAACAGCGTCACTCTCTTGCTCGGCTACGCAGAGCACGAAACGCCTCCACGGCATCTCTCGTCTTGGGCGTCGGATTGGCGGTCGCTGGCTCGGGCGCCGCAGCGAACAATCCAGCAATGGCAAGCGACATTCTGGACCTGACCGGTCACTTGATTGACATCGTTTATCTCGGGGCCGTCGCGTACTACTTCGGGTTTTCGAGAGAAAACGAAGGCGACGCGGACGCAATTGGCGCGGAGCGAGCAATTGGGGCTGGTTACGACCCGTTCGCGGGCGCGAGACTATGGCAAAACCTGATTTCAGAGCGCGAAACGTCCGACTTCGAGCGCACACGCCGTCAGGAAGCCCGCGCCAGCATCTTCAACACCCACCCCTTGACCAGCGATCGCGTCGCCGCGCTCGAAGCGCTCGCCCGCGCCGCCCCGCAGAGCGGCCAGACCGAACGCGCGCGCTATCGCGCCGCGATCCGCCCCCATCTTGATCCCTGGCTGCGCGACGATCTCCGTCGCCGCGATTACGGCCAGACCCTCTTCGTGATCGACCGCCTCGCCGAAGCCGGCGAAGATCTGGGCGTCCTCAACCATTATCGCGGCGAATCCTACAGGCTGCGCCGCGGCGACGGCGATCTCGGGCGCGCCCGCGCCGCCTACGAAGAAGCCATTCGCCACCCCGACGCCCCGCCTCTCGCCTGGCGACAACTGGGTGAGATTTACGAGCGCGAACGCCGGCCTGCCGACGCGGCCGCGCACCTGCGAACCTACTTGGAGAAAATGCCTGGCGCGAGCGATCGCCTGCTCGTTGAGCGCCGCATGACGGCGCTCGAAACCCAGGCTGGGACGGGGAGCCAAGGTCCATGAACACCGGCGGGATGACGAGGACGGTACTTGTCACAGCGCTCCTGGCGGGGGCGCTCGCGCTCTCGGGCTGCGCCACCGTGACGGCCGTGCAGGGCCCCTATAATCCCGGCGGCGCATACGCCGTGACGCTCGATCGTCAGTGGTCGGACATATCCGCCATCATGACCCAGCGCCCGCGCAACGTCCGCCTCCTGTCCATCGACGGCCCTTTGCTCAACCGGCTCTATATCGCCAGCGCCATCGAGCCCGGCCAATTCTTGGTGAAGCCTGCGCGCCGCTAACTGCCGACGCCCACCTTTCGCGCCGACATGACCGAAACCGAACTCGTCGAGTTCGTCGTCGACAGCGTCGCAGCACTCGACTACCTGCGCCCCGAAGCGCTCGACCTGCGTCCAGAGATGTTCGGCGGCCGAGACGGGGTCCGCTTCGAGATTGCGACGCAGACCGCCGCAGGCCTTGCGATACGCGGGACGGCCTTGGTCGCGCGCGTCGGCGATCGCGTGCACGTGATGCTCTACCTCGCGCCGAGCGAGCATTATTACGACCGGCTGCTCCCGGACGTGGAGCGCGTGTTCGCGAGCGCGCGGTTCAGCTGATTATTCCGCGGGCGCCGTCCCTGTCGCCGCCGCGCCGGTCGGCGTGGCCACAATGCTGAGGATCATGCCGGCGACGGAATCCGGCGCGGCGTTTTCCTGCCGCTGCAGATACATGTGCCGGAACACAGCCACCCCCGGCATCGACGGCGGATTGGTCCAGAGTTGCGTCACGAACCGGTTCGGCTGCTCACGCCAATCGTCCGCCGCCGTGCCCACCCACTCGCGCACCAGCGCGCCGGGCACGGTATGCGGCGCATCGAACGCGAAGAACGAACACCCGATGACGGTCTGCCCGCTATTGTCGTAGTGCGAGAGCACGAGATAGGCCCGCTCCTCGTCCACGAGCGGCCGGGAGAACAACCGGATCGCCTGTATTGTCATGCCCTGCGCGGCATAGCTGCGCGCCTGCGTCATGACCCGCGGCAATTCCGGGCGCGCGCTCTCCGCCACGCTGGTCCACCCCTGCGCCTGCGCCGCCGCCTCCAACGTCGCGAAGCTCTGGCGCGCATCGATGCAGACGTCCTGGAAGGCGGTGAACCGCGGCTCCGGCGCCGGCGCTTCTTCCGCCTCCTGCGCCGCCGCCGCGCCGGCGCACAGCACGGCCGCCAAACCCGCCCGCCAAGTTCTCACGACCTCGCTCCCGTCCTGTCTTGCGTCGCCGCTGCCCAAAGAGCGGCTGCGCGCCTCTGGCGCAAGCCCGCGCGGCGCCAGGGCGCTCATGGGCCCGCCGCCACAGCCCCTTGTATTTACGCCGCCATTCAAGCCAGCGCGGGCGGCGTCCCATTTTTGACGTTTACATGACAGTTCAATCGCTGTTGTATGACGGTTCAATGACGGTTCTGAGACGGTCATCAAGGACGAACGGGAGGAAGGCATGAAGACGGCTGCGCTGGCGGTGGGATTGGCTGTCATTCTGTCCACGGCGGCGTTCGCCGACCCCTGGGTCGCGCCGAACGAGCGGCACGCGGTCCCCGTGACCTACGAGGACCTGGACCTCTCCCGCGCCGATGACGCCGCCGCCTTGGTCGAACGCCTGCACTCCGCCACACAGCGCGCCTGCGCGCTGCGCGAACTGGCCCACCAGGGCCCCGCCGCGCGCCGCGCCGTCCGCGCCTGCCGCGATGACGCGCTCCAGGTCGCCATCGAGCGCATCAACGAGCCGGAAGTGACGCGCGTCTACCAGTCCGCCCGCCGCTGACGGTCCGACGTCGCGCAAGAAGTCGATGCGGCGCGTGGGCGATCCCCACGCGCCGTGTGTCTAGCGCTTCACCGCCGCCACGATCTTGCGCGCGGCGTCTTCCAGATCGTCGGCGTTGATCACATTGAGCCCGCTCTCGGCGATGATCCTCTTGCCCTCGCCGACATTGGTGCCTTCCAGGCGCACGACCAGCGGAACCTTCAGCCCAACTTCCTTCACCGCCGCCACGACGCCCGCGGCGAGCACGTCGCACTTCATGATCCCGCCGAAGATGTTGATCAGGATGCCCTTCACCTTCGGATCGGCGGTGATGATCTTGAACGCCGCCGACACCTTCGCCTGATCGGCGCCGCCGCCGACATCGAGGAAGTTCGCCGGCTCCGCCCCGAACAGCTTGATGATGTCCATCGTCGCCATCGCGAGCCCGGCGCCGTTGACCATGCAGCCGATGTCGCCGTCGAGCGCGATGTAGGCGAGATCGTATTTCGACGCCTCGATCTCCTTGGGATCCTCTTCGCCGAGATCGCGCAGCTTCTCCCATTCCGGATGCCGGAACTCGGCGTTCGAATCGAGGCTCACCTTGGCGTCGAGACACACGAGCTTGCCGTCGCCCGTCACCATCAAGGGATTGATCTCAAGCAGGCTCATGTCGCTCTTCGTGAACGCTTCATAGAGCGTGCCGAGCAGGCGCGCGCATTGCTGCGCCAGATCGCCGTCGAGCTTGAGGGCCGCCGCGACCTTCGCCGCGTCCGCATCGGTGACGCCCGTCGCCGGATCGATCGCGACGGTCGTGATCCGCTCCGGCGTGTCGTGCGCCACCTCTTCGATGTTCATCCCGCCCGCATCGGACGCGACGAACGCGACGCGCCCGGCTTCGCGATCCACCAGCGCGGAGAGATAGAGTTCGCGCGCGATATCGGCGCCCTCTTCGATATAAAGCCGCTTCACCACCCGCCCGGCCTCGCCGGTCTGCAGCGTCACCAGAGTGCGCCCGAGCATCTGTTCGGCGAACACGCCAACGTCTTCCGGCGCCTTGGCGATCCGCACCCCGCCCTTCTCGCCGGCTTGCGGCTCCTTGAATTTGCCTTTGCCGCGCCCGCCGGCATGGATCTGCGCCTTCACCACCCAGACCGACCCGCCGAGCTTCGCCGCGGCGTCGACCGCTTCCTCGGCTGTGAACGCCGCAAAGCCGCGCGGGGTGGGCGCGCCAAAGGCGCGCAGGATTTCCTTGGCTTGGTGTTCGTGAACGTTCATGCGGGCCCTCGACGATCCGCCTTGTGTATGGCCGGGCGGATTGGACCGCGCAACCGGGCCCCGCGCGTCAGTCCCGCTCCTCGCCATAGGCGATTTCAGCCGCGGCCACGCTGGTTTCCGGCTTCGGCGCGTAGGGACCCTTTTCCGTCGGCGGCGTCTCCGGCCGCGCAGCGCCGCGCCAGAACATCATGCCCGTAAGCGCCAGGGCGCTGACCGCGGCGAACCAGAACACGCCCCGCCCGCCGAGCAGATCGACCACGGCGCCGAGTGTCAGCGGCCCGAGCACCGACCCCGCCGCCCACACGAACAGGAGCCCGCTCGTCGCCTGCGCGATCCGCCCAGTCTCGGCGCGGTCGGCCATGTGCGCAACGGCGATGCCGTAATAGCAGAGCGATCCCGCGCCCCAGATTCCGTAGAGCAGCGCCGCCGCCCATAGCGCCGTCGCGTCGCGAAACAGCGCCAGCGCCAGCGCCGCGACCGCCGAAAGCCCCGTCAGCATCGCGATCACCACCCGCCGGTCGATCGAAT
Source organism: Alphaproteobacteria bacterium (assembly GCA_016124255.1). Taxonomy (GTDB): domain Bacteria; phylum Pseudomonadota; class Alphaproteobacteria; order Caulobacterales; family Aquidulcibacteraceae; genus CADEEL01. The sequence goes on from WGOB01000052.1 coordinate 27,764, forward strand.
CCGACAGCCGCCCGGCCGGCCATTGCAATGCCAGCGACCCAAGCCACGCCGCCGAATAGAACGTCGCCGCCGCCGCCGCGCCAAACCGTTCCGCCGCGTAGAGCGGCGCCAGCGTCAGCATGCCCGAATTGACGAAGCCGGCGCCGAACGCCGCGATCACCGCCGCCGGCGCCGTATTGAACTGCGCGCGCAGCGCCAACGGCTGCGCCTTCGGCGCCGGGGGCTGCGCCGCGGAGGTGAAGCACACCGGCGCGATCGCGATCGTGGCCAATCCTGCCGCGATCATCCACGGTTCCGCAGCGCCGATCGGCAGCCCGAACAGCAGGAACGGCCCCAGCGCCAGCGCCGCCCTCGTCGCCACCAGGTAGACGCCCATGACGCTGCCGCGTTCGCTGCGCCCCACCGACGCGCTCATCCAGCTTTCCACCGCCGCGAACATCAACGCCACGGCGACGCCCGCCAGCGCCCGCGCCAGCGCCCACGACCATGTCTCGCCGGCGCCGTGCAGCGACAGCGTGCACACTGAGAGGATCGCAGCCGAGGCCGCGAACACCCGGATATGGCCCACCCGCGCCAGCATCGCGGTCGCGCCGATCGCCCCCAGCATGAAGCCGGCCGAATAGGCGGCCGCCACCAGGCCCAGTTCCGCCGGCGTATGCTGATCGAGCGCAAACGCCAGCGGCAGCAGGAAGCCCAGGAGCCCCTGTCCCGCCTGCAGGATCGTGACCGCCGCGATCAGCGACGCGACATTGCGCAAAGAGGTCATGGCGCTCCCAGGCGGGGCGATTAGCAGAGCGTTCGCCCGGCCTCCATGGCCGCATTCGTCGCGCTCCTAAGCGAAGAAAATCCGCCACATCAGCCGCCCCGGCAGGAACGTCAGCGCCCCCGCGATCACCAGCCCGCCGATGAACATCCCTGTCATCGCGGCGCGGTGCGCCATTACGCGCTTGTTGCGGATGGCGAAAACGCCCATCGGCAACGCCACGATCACCCAGCCGCTGATCAGGTGAACGAACGAATAGAAGCCGCCATTGAGCCCAGTGATGAAGATGCTGGAGAGCGCGGTGATCGCCATGGCGCCGACCCACGCCCAGCCCAGCGTCTTGTGCATGCCCCCGCCCTTGCGGCGCAGCAGGATCACGCACCCGATCGCGAACGCCGCCACCGCGGCATAGACGTGGATCTGGATCATCGGCGATTGCGCAAGCCAGAGGGCCAGATCCGGCCCCTCCGCCCGCCATTGCGCGCGGCGCGCGCTCTCCAGCATCTGCGGCGCAAACGGCGCGAGCCCGATCGCCAGCGCGACCAACATGAGCGGGCCCGCGAACCGGGACCAGGGCGGCCTCGCCTGCGGGGCGCTGGCCCCCTCGGCGGACGGTGGGGTGGCGTTCGGCATTTTGCGGTCTCCATCAGATCGGCTACGCCCCGACCATGACCGCCCGCTCCGCCCCTGCATCCGCTCATGCGTGAACCTGCGGACCCCGCGCGCGAAACGCCGTCCCCGACCGTTCGCGAAGCGCCAATGGCGGAGGGTTATTGGCGGCGGCTGGCCCGCAATCTCGCCGTTGCGGCCGCGGCCGGCGGCTTTCTGGCGATCGTCAACGCCTTCGACATGGGCGAGGCCCCGCTCGCCATGCGCCTGGCCTACTGGGTGCCGCTGATGATGATCGGGGCGCTGCTGGGCGGCGTCTTCGCCAGCCTGGGCGCGCGTGTCCCGCTCGCCCGCGAGAATCCCTGGCTTCTCGGCGCGCTGATCACGCTTGGGCTGACGATCGTCGGATCCGGCTTCATCTGGATCTACACCGGAATCTTCTGGTTGGGAGGCCCGCCGCCGGCGTCGGCTTTCCCCTATTTCTTCTTCACCGTCCTGATCATCGCCGGGGCGATGACCGCGATCATGATCGCGATCAACCGGCCGGGCGTGCAGACCCATGCAGCGCCGGCCGGCGCTGCGCCCGTGCGCTTCCTCGATCGCATGCCCGCCAAGCTGCGCGGCGCCGCGCTCTACGCGGTCCAGGCGGAGGATCATTATCTCCGGCTCCACACCTCAAAGGGCGGCGATCTGATCCTCATGCGTCTCTCTGACGCCGTCGCCGAACTCGAGGGCCTGGAAGGCGCCCAGACCCACCGCTCCTGGTGGGTGGCGCGCGACGCGGTGGAGGATGTCGTGCGTGACGGGCCGCGCGTCATGCTGAAGCTCCGCGGCGGCGCGCAGGCGCCCGTGAGCCGTCCCAATATCCGCGCGCTCAGGGAGGCGGGTTGGCTTTGAGCCAGTCCGTCTTCGTCACCGCCCAGATCACGTGCGGCATGCCCGCATGCAGCGTGGCGACGCCGGGCTTTTCTCCAAGCCGCATGGCGACGTTCTGCGACGCTGCGTTGTCCACGTGAATCAGTGAAATGAGCCGCTCCGGCCTCAACGCTTCGAACGCCCAGCGCGCCGCCGCGCGCGCCGCCTCGGTGGCGTAGCCTCGGCCCCAATAGCGCCGGTCGAGCCCCCAGCCGAGCTCAAGCCCCGCCCATCCTTCCGGATTCCAAAGCCCCGCGCGCCCGACGAACGCTCCGGTGGCTTTCTCCTCCACGACGAAGAGCCCATAACCCCGCAACGCCCAATGGCCCACGAACGCGGACAGCGTCCGCCACGCCGCCGCGGGATCCTGCGGTCGCTGATCGGCGGTGAGAAAGCGCGCCACGTCCGGCTGCGCCATCATGGCGGCGAACGGCGCGGCGTCGGCGTCGCGCCAGCCGCGCAGGAGAAGCCGCTCGGTCTCGAGCGGCGCGATCGCGTTGAGATCGAACATCACTCCGCGGCCCGGAAATCCCAATCCATCTCCGCCGCGAGATAAGCCGCGATCGCCCACGCCGCCACGTTCTGGCGCATGTTCGCCGGATCGATCTTGTCGAACGTGTCGTCTGCGGTGTGATGGTAGTCGAAATAGTCTAGCCCGTTCTGGCCGAGGTCGATCACCGGCACGCCGGCGGCGCGAACCGCCGCGATATCGGCGCCGCCGAACGCCGGCTGGGTATCTGACACCATCACGTCCGCCGCCCGCAGCGCCTGCGCCATCGCCGCATGATGTCCAGCCGCGCCCGCCCCGAACCGCGAACGGAAGCGCCAGATGCGCCCCGCGCCGAAATCGCTCTCCAACGCGAGCACATGCTGCGCCAGCGCGCCGGCGTGCACACGCGCGTATTCAGCGCCGCCGAAGACGCCGGTTTCCTCCGCGCCGGCGATCAGCAGGCGGATCGTCCGCCGCGGCCGCCGCGGCAATTGCCGGATGAGATCGGCGGCGGCGATGATGATGCCGACGCCCGCCGCGTCATCGATCGCGCCCGTGCCCTCGTCCCAGGAATCGAGATGCGCGGCCAACAGCACGATCTCATCAGGCGCTGAGCGCCCGCGGATTTCAGCGATCACGTTGCCCGATCGCGCCGCCGGGTCGCGCTCGACCGCGATGTCGAGCCGCATCCGCACCGGGCCCCGCGCGATCAGCCGCGCGATTTGATCCGCATCCGGATTGGACAGCGCCGCCGCCGGCACGCCTGTGCCTGCCGCGAAATCGAGCGTCGTGCCCTGGTGCGGAAAGCGATGCTCGTCCGTGCCGACCGAGCGGATGACGCAGGCGGCGGCGCCCTTCTCCCGCGCCAGCCTCGGACACGCGCTCCGCCGCGGCACGGCCGCGCCATAGCCCGAGCCGTCCATCGTCGCGATCATGCCCTCGTCCACGAAGACGATTCGTCCGACTACGGACGATGGCGCGGCATCGCGAAACGCCCCCAGGCTGGCGAAGCGCACGACATCCGCCTCCAGCCCGCCCTCCGGCGTCGCCGCCGAGCCGCCGAGCGCCACGATCCGCAGCGGCTGCGGCGCCGGCGCGCTCACCGACGCCTCCTGCCGCACGGCGCGCCAGTGCGGCACAGCGAACCCTTCGATCCGGATCATCTCGAATCGCCGCGCACGCAACTGCGCGACCGCCCACGCCCGCGCGCGCTCTTCCGCAGCCGTCCCCGCCAGCCGTGGCCCGACCTCCGTGGTGAGACTTTCCGCAAGCCTGTAGGCCTCGTCGCTCGCCAGCGCGCGCGTGCGCAGCGTGTCCAGCGCCTCCTGCACCGCTTCTGGAATCGGTGTCGGTGTCGGCGCTTGCGCTGCCGCCCCATGCGCCAGACAGACAGCCGCAGCCGCCGCGATCAGAATTTTCATGCTTTATCCCTCGACGGGAACTGTGACGCCCCTTGGCCGCGTTGCAAGCCGCTTCGCGCCGCGGGGCGGCGGCAGCCGCCGCCGTTCGTCGCGTCACAGCGGCGCGCGGCGATAGCGCAACACCTCGTCGCGCACATCGCTCTCGCCGTAGCGGAGGCGGATCACGCCGATCATCGTCTCACCCTCAAGCCGCAGCGAGAGACCCTGAAACTCCAGCACGCCGGGCGCGGCGCGCAGCGGCGCGAACCGCACCCACGCATCCTTCTCCTCCCAGCCCACGAAATCAGGGGTGAAGTGCTTCACCCGCATCTCCAGTCCAGCCTCCGTTTCCTCCAACAGCATGAGTTCATAGAACGCCACGCGCTCCTCCCGGACCAACCGGAAATAGCCGACCATCCGCCCCTGCGCCGGCGCAGACCACGATTCCTCCATCTCGCCACCCAGCCCTTCGCCGACCCAGCGCCCCGCCAGCCAGCGCGCGTCCTCGATAGACGCCTGCGCCAACGCCGCTGGGGCGCTGCAAAACAACAGCAGGACCGCCATCGCGATCGTTCTCAACACTTTCATCGTCGTCGCCTCCGTCGCTGTCGCCTGCTATGACGTTTGATGTGGCCTGATATCGACATTCAGGGGCTGGCTCATGGCGTTCGATGGATTTTCCAAGGACTTCTTCAAGTTCCTGCGCGAGCTGAAAAAGAACAACGAGCGCGCCTGGTTCGAGGCCAACCGCGAGCGGTACCGCAGCGCCGTGCAGGCGCCGCTCTCAGCATTCATAGCGGATTTGGCGCCGCTTCTCGCGAGGACGTCGCCGCACTTCAAGTGCGATCCCCGCCCCAATGGCGGCTCGATGTTCCGCATCCACCGCGACGTCCGCTTCGCCCGCGACAAGAGCCCCTACAAGACCCACGCCGCCGCGCATTTCCGCCACAGCGTCGGCAAGGACGTCCACGCGCCGGGCTTCTATCTGCATCTCGAGCCGGGACGCATCTTCTTCGGCGGCGGCATGTACATGCCCGAGCCGGCCGCGCTGCAAATGGTCCGTACACGGATTGCAGAGAAGAGCGCCGATTGGCGCAAGGCCAAGGAGGCGGCCTCCGTCAGTCGCGCCTACGGCGCTTTGTCCGATGGCGAAGCGCTCACGCGCCCGCCGCGCGGCTTTGACGCCGATCACCCCATGATCGAAGATCTGAAGCGCAAGAGTTTCTTCCTGACCGCGGAGAGCGACGAGGCGGCGGCCGGCGACCCCGCCTTCGTCAAGACCGTGGCCAAGGCCTACGCCGACGCCGCGCCGCTGATGACGTTCCTGTGCGCCGCCGTCGGGGTTAAATACTAGCGCAGCGGCGGCGTCAGACCGGATACTTTGGAAAGCGCGGCCGCCAGACGCCGAGCGCAATGTTCGCAGCCGAGACGGCAAGCAGCACCCACAATGTGTTGATCTCGGCCTCAAGCAGGTGCGTCGGATCGAGCGCCGCGGGTCCGTCCGCCGGCGCGTTGGCCAAGCGCTTCGCCGCCTCCTGGATCGGGCCGAGCACGTGGAGGCCGGCTTGAAGAATGAGCACGCCCGTGGCCGCCTTAACCCAAACCCAGGCGACATCCTGAAACGCGGCGTTCGCCGCCATCGCCAAGAGCCCGCTGACGATCGTCACCACCATCGACGGACCGATCACCCATGCGGCGATCTTCGCGATCGCATCCAAGATCGGCGCAGGATCAGCCCCGACCGACGCCGGCGCGAGCATCGCCACGATCGCGGCCGCCCCGCCCATGAGTCCCGCCGCGCCGACCGTGTGCAGAAACTTCAAGAACCGTCGCATGCATGGTCTCCGCTCTTGCGAAGAAACTGGCTTCGGCGCCGCGCGATGTCACGCGCGATGCCGCGCGCGCCACTGCGTCTTCGTTTGTCCCCAGAGATCAATCGGCACGCTGATCGGCGCGGGCAGCATCACCTCTTCCGCCAGCACTGACGAACCAAGCCGCCGCGCCACCGCCTGCGAGGCTGGATTATCTTTGGCGATGCAGTGCACCACGCGCGTCCACCCCAGTGTGCCGAACGCCCAATCGATCGCGGCCGCCGCGCCCTCCGTCGCGTAGCCCTTGCCCTGCACCTCTTTCACCAGCCCCCAGCCGACTTCCGTGTCGGGCCAGCCGCCGCCTTCGCCGCCGGGTTGCCAGGGCCCAAGCCGCCCGACCCAGCGCCCGCTCTCTTTCTCGATCACCGAGAACATGCCGAACCCGAGCAGCGCCCATGAACCTGCAAGCTGCGCCATCTGCCGCCACGCGCCGTGCCGCGGCGCGACGCCTCCAAGCGTCCGCATCACCGCTTCATCCGCGCAGAACGCGGCGAAATCGTCGAAATCTGCCTGCACCGGCGGTCGAAGCACGAGACGCGCCGTTTCAAGCGTTGGCCCAAGCACTGTCATCAGCGCCTTCTGGCGCCCCGCAGATGCGAAGCCAAGCCGGCTCAGGGCAATCCATCGATCGTGGAGACCACGAGCGTCGGCGCCGGCCGCACGCGATAGTCCGCCTCCCCAAGCCGCGCGAGCACCTCTCCCTGAGGCGAAAGGAAGAAGATCGTCGGCACAGGCAATCCATGGCGCGCATGCCCCGGCGGGTAGGCCGGGTCGACGATATCGAACGCGCGCACGAGCCGCGACGGCGCGTCAGACAGCATCGGGAACCCGATCGCGCGCATCTGCGAGAACCGCGCCAACTTCGCCACATCGTCGGTGCTGACTGAGGCAAGCCGCCAGCCGCGCTGCTCGATCTCGCCGCGCACGCTTTCGAGCCCGATCAACTGCGCCTGGCAGTACGGACACCAATCCGCGGAACGGGTGAACACGAGAACGAGGCCATTGCGTCCGGTAAGCTGCGCGAACGTCCGTTGCGCCCCGGCCTGATCCTGCGCAGCCACCGCCGGAACCGTGGCGCCGACGGCCGGCCCCATGTCGTGCGCGTTTGCGAACGGTGTAAAGATGAGCGCCGCCGCAGCGGCGAGTCCAGCCAGAAGCCGCATGTATGTCTCCCTTTGTCCGGGGAGTTTACGGACGGCGAGCGTCGTGCGTTACGCTCACCCCACGCTCGGATCGATGCCCTTGCAGGCCTCCACGAGCCCCTTCACCGCGTTGACGCTGTGTTCGAACATCCCGCGCTCCTCGCCGCTGAGCTCGATCTCCACCACGCGCTCCACGCCGCCCGCGCCGATGACGCACGGCACGCCGACATAAAGATCCGTGAGCCCATATTGGCCCGAGAGGTGCGCCGCGCACGGCAACAGCCGCTTCTTGTCCTTCAGATAGCTCTTCGCCATCACGATCGCGCTTTCGGCCGGCGCGTAGAACGCAGAGCCGGTCTTCAACAGGTTCACGATCTCGGCGCCGCCGTCGCGCGTGCGCTGCACGATCGCGTCGAGCCTTTCTTGCGTCGTCCACCCCATGCGCACGAGATCCGGCAGCGGAATGCCGGCCACCGTCGAGTAGCGCGTCAGCGGGACCATCGTATCGCCATGCCCGCCGAGCACGAACGCCGTGACGTCCTCCACGGACACGTTGAACTCTGCCGCAAGAAAGTGCCGGAAGCGCGCCGAATCCAGCACGCCGGCCATGCCCACGACCTTGTTGTGCGGCAGCTTCGAGAATTGCCTAAGCGCCCACACCATCGCATCGAGCGGATTGGTCACCACGATCACGAACGCATTCGGCGCATGCTGCGCGATGCCTTCGCCGACCGCCTTCATCACTTTGAGATTGATGCCCAGGAGATCGTCGCGGCTCATGCCGGGCTTGCGCGGCACGCCGGCGGTGACGATCGCCACATCGGCGCCGGCGATGGCGGCGTAATCCTGGGCGCCCTTGAGCGTGCTGTCCTTGCCAAACACCGGCGACGCTTCGGCGATGTCGAGCGCCTTGCCTTGCGGAACGCCCTCCATGATGTCGAACATGACGACGTCGCCCAGCTCCTCGCGCGCCGCAACATGCGCGAGTGTGCCGCCGATCATGCCGGCGCCGATGAGGGCGATTGTGTTGCGGGCCATGGAGCGCTCCGGATAGGCCGGCGCCTCGACGCGCCGGCGCAGCATGGGAAGGCGCGTGGTCTAACGCTGGCCGCGCCTGAGCGCAACGCGGTCACATCCGTTCGGTGCGTCTGCGCCGAACCGCCTACTTCTTGGACTTCTCGTCGTCCTTGCGCCCGGCCTCTTCTTCCGTGAGCGCGCGCACCAGATCGAGCACGCGGCGGCGCACTTTCTGGTTTTTGATCGACGCGAACATCGCCACCAGCTGAAGCCCCTCCGGCGTCGAGATGGTGTCGTAGAGGAAAGACTCGCCCTGATCTTCTGCGACGCCCGCGGTTTGCGACGCGCGCAGGCCGTCGAAGAAATGCGACACCGGCACGTCGAGCGCGGACGAAATCGAGAACAACCGGCTCGCGGCGATGCGGTTCACGCCCTTTTCGTACTTCTGCACCTGCTGGAAGGTGACCCCGAGAAGTTCCGCCAGACGCTCCTGGCTCATGTTCATTTCGAGGCGTCGCGCCCGCACCTTCTGGCCGATTCTTTTATCTACGGCGTTCGCTGTGCGCTCATCATTCATGCCCGCTGGTCCCGGTTCTTCTTGTTATGCCGAATGGCGTACCTAACAGCGCTAGAATCAGAAAAAACACAAGCGGGGCCGTCAGATGGCCGAACTTGGTATAATATGTCGCAGGCAGCGCGGACGGCAGCGCCGCCTCTGCAAAATATACCCCTTTCGAGGTCTCCGCCACCGGTCGGCCGTAGGAATCGATGATCGCAGAAACGCCGCCCGACGCTGCGCGCGCGATCGGCAGGCCCTCCTCGATCGCACGGTAGCGTGTCATGGTGTAGTGCTGTTGCGGGCCGGTGCCGCCGCCGAACCACGCATCGTTCGAGAGCGACGCGATCCAGCCGGGCCGATCCGCGCCGCGCGGCGTCAGCCCGGTAAAAATCGCCTCATAGCAGATCAGCGCCACCACCGGCGGCGCGTCCGGCACGATCAACCGCCGCGGCGCGGGTCCCGCGCGAAAGCCCCGCCCGATCCGCGCCACCGGTTTTATGTTGGCCCATTCGATCAGCGAGTAGAGCGGAATAAACTCCCCGAACGGGACCAGCCGATGCTTGTCATAAATCTGCGCGGCGTCGGGCAACCGCAGCCGCCCGGAGACGCCGTCGAGCACCGCGGCTGAGTTGTAGAACACGGGTTCATCGGCGCCGTTGAACGCGTAGCGCGAGAAGCCGATCACCAGCGCGCGATCGCCGAGCGCCTCGCCGATCGCCTGCTGCAGCCGCGCGTCGTCGAGCAGAAACGAGTTGAGCGCCGGTATCGCGCCCTCGGGCCAGACGACCACATTGGCGCGGTTCTCGTCAGGATCGCCGCTCGCAGCCGCAAGCATCGCCAACACCCGCAATTCCTGATCCGGCCGGTTCTCCCATTTCTCCGCCTCGCTGAGCCCCGGATCGACGACGCGCACGATCGGCCGCGATCCCGGCGCCGCCTCAACCGCTTGACCCAGCCGCTGCAGGCCCGCGCCCCACGCCAGCCCGACGCCGAGCAGCGCCGCAAAGAACGGCGCAAACCGCATCGCGCCCGGACGCGCATCCGTCAGCGTGGCGGGAGATGCAGCGACGAGAAGCGTGAGCGCTGTCAGCCCGTAGATTCCGATCGTCGAGGCGAGCTGCGAAACCGGCGCGCCGGCGGTCCAGATATAGCCCGCGAGATTCCACGGCAGCCCGCCGAACAGCACGCCGCGACCGACCTCCGCAAGGCCCGCCGCGATCGCAAAGACCCCGATGCGCCGCCAGTCGCGCCGCCAGAACCCGATCGCCAACGCGAACGCTGCGCCCCAGAAAAACGCGAGGATCGCCGCCAACGCCAGCACGGCCGGTACGGCGAGCGCCGCAAACGTCTCCGCGTCGACTTGGAACGCGAAATAGACCCAGTGCAGCCCGACCGAGAACTGTCCAAGCCCGAACCAGAAGCCGCGCGCAAAAGCGGCGCGCCGCCGGCGCGGTTTCTCCGACGCTACGTCAAGCTGCCAGACCAGAAACGTGATCGCCGCGAAAAACGCCGGCTGCATGTGAAACGGCGCAAACCCCAGCGTCGCCAGCGCGCCGGCCGAGAACGACAGCGCATGCCCGCGCCATCCGTCCTGCGCAGCGATCCAGCGGTGCGGGGCCGACCACCCGGCGGTCTCGTTCGTCGTCATCGGCTGCGGGTTGGAGCCGCGCCGCAAGACGCCGTCAAGGGCGCGTCGGCGCCGGGGCTGCGTCTCGTGGCGCGGGACGCACGCGCACGCGCTTCACGCGCCGCGGATCGGCGTCCATGACTTCGAAATCGAAGCCGGCGGAATGGCGGATGATTTCGCCGCGCTGCGGCACCCGGCCCGCCAGCGTCACCACCAGGCCGCCGATCGTGTCGAATTCATCCTCATGGTCCGGCAGCGACAGATCTTCCGCGCCGATCGCCGCGGCGACCTGTTCCACATCCGCACGCCCGTCCGCCTCCACGGCGCCGGACTTGGTCTCCACGAGCCCGCCGTCCTCGTCGTGTTCATCGTCGATCTCGCCGACGATCTGCTCAACAAGGTCTTCCATCGAGACGAGCCCGTCGGTCCCGCCATATTCATCCACCACCAGCGCGAGATGGATTCGGCTCTGCTGCATCTTCAGGAACAGCGTCGATAATTTCATCGACGGCGGCACGAACAGGATTTCGCGCTTGATGCGCGTGAGGATGCGGTCGGTGAACTTCGCCTTGGCGTTTCCCTCCGTATCCGGAGCGATCTGCGCCACCACGTCGCGCACGTGCAACAGCCCGATCGGATCGTCGAGCGTGTCGCGATAGATCGGCAGCCGCGAATGCTGGCTCTCCGAGAAAATCTGCGCCGCCTCGCCGAGCGTGGCCGACGCCTCCACCGCCACGATCTCCGCGCGCGGGCGCATCGCGTCCTCCACGCGGAGCCGATCGAACCAGGCCGCCTTGAGGATCATGCTTCGCTGAGAGGCTTCTAGGTCCTCCCCGAGCGACTCGCGCGCGTGCAGCACGGCCGCGACATCGGCGGCCGCGCCGCCGTCGGCGCGGATCAGCCGCCGCGCCAGGCGCTTCCACAAGCTTCGTCGTGCAGGTTTGGTCGCGCCGTTTTCGGGCGCATCGCCAGCATCAGCCATGGCTAGAATCCGCGCTCCTCCGCATAGGGGTCGGGCCATCCGATCGCCGCGAGAATCTCCCGCTCGCGCGTCTCCATGCGCGCCGCCGCGCCGTCATCGTCATGATCATAGCCCAAAAGATGCAGGAAGCCGTGAACGAGCAGGTGGGCCGCATGCTGGTCGACGCTCTTGCCCTGCGCCCTCGCCTCGGCCTGGATCGTTTCGAGGGCGAGCGCGATGTCGCCGCGATGGCCCGCCTCGCCCTGCGCCGCGGGAAATGCGAGCACATTGGTCGCCGCCGCAACGCCCAGAAACTGGCCCTTGAGCGCCGCCAGACGCCCATTGTCGGCGAACAGCACGGTTACGCCGCCGCCGGCGCACTCCGCGCGGCCGGCTTCGCCCAGCGCACGCGATGCGAACGCCTCGACCTCCTCGACGAGCGCGCCGCGCCAGCGTTCATCCTCGACCACGCATTCGACGCACAATCGGTCAGCCATCGCGGCGCCCGCCCTCGCGATCGGCGCGCCGTCGCGCTTCCTCGTCGTCATAGGCCTGGATGATCCGCGCCACGAGCCGGTGGCGCACCACGTCCTGCGTTGCGAATCGGATCACGTCGACGCCGGCCAGCCCCTCCAGGATAGAGAGCGCATGCGCCAGTCCCGATTGCTCCGCACGCGGAAGATCCGATTGCGAAGGATCGCCCGTCACCACCATGCGCGAGCCCTCGCCCAGCCGCGTCAGCACCATCTTCATTTGCAGCACGGTCGCGTTCTGCGCTTCATCCACGATCACGAACGCGTCCGCCAGCGTACGCCCGCGCATGAACGCCAGCGGCGCCACTTCGATCACCCGGCGTTCGCGCCGATTGCGCAAATCCGTCTCGCCCATCTGGCTGCGGAAAGCGTCCCAGATCGGCTGCAGATAGGGATCGACCTTCTCCGCCAGGTCGCCCGGCAGGTAGCCGAGCTTTTCGCCCGCCTCCACCGCCGGCCGCGTCACCACGATCCGCGACACCCGCTCGGCTTTGAGCGCCTCCACGGCCGCGGCCACCGCCAGGAACGTCTTGCCCGTCCCGGCGGGGCCGACCCCGAAAATCAGATCGACGCCGTCGTCGCGCAGCGCTTCGACATAGTGCGCCTGTCGCGGCGTGCGCAGCGTCAGCCCGCCGATGCGCTGCAGCGGCCTTGGCCCTTCGCCGTCATCCTGGCCCGCATACGAGAACGCGATCGCGGCGCGGACGTCCTGATCGGCGACGCTCTTGCCGGCCCGCGCATGCGCCGCCAGCGTCTCCACGATCGACACCGCGCGTTTGAGCGCATCCCCTGCACCGGCCGCCGCCCGAAGACGAACGTCCGTACCCTGAGCATCAAGCACGACCGCGTAGCGCGGCTTGCCGCGCGCGCCGCCTGCCTCGCGGAAATCCTCCTGGATCAGCGCGAGATTCCGATGCAACGGGCCGCAAACCGCCTGCGCAATCTCCGCTGTGCGGAGCGGGACGACGTGCTCCAGGTCGCCGCCATCGCGTGCCGGGGTGTCGTTCACGCGAGCGCCTTTTCCGACGTTGCGCCGCTCAGGCTATTGAGCGACGCCCCCGTGATCTCCAACCACGTCACAGCGCCGACAAGATCGGCGCCGCCTTCGAAATGCACCGCCTGCAGATAGGGGCTGCGCCCATGCATCTGGCCTGGATGGCGCCCTGGCCCGTCCACCAAGACCGGCAGCCGCCGTCCGATCTGGGCGTCGTTGAACGTGCGCTGCTGCGTGCGCAGAAGCGCCTGCAGTCGCTGCAGCCGCTCGGACGCGGCATCCTCATCCACCTGCCCTGGCATCGCCGCCGCCGGCGTGCCCGGCCGCCGCGAATATTTGAACGAGAACGCCTGCGCAAACCCCACTTCCCGCACCAGCGCCAGCGTCTCCTCGAACTCGCGCTCCCGCTCTCCCGGAAAGCCGACAATGAAATCGCTCGATAGCGCGATGTCGCGGCGCGCCGCGCGCAGTTTCTCCACGATCCGCAGATACGCCGCCGCATCGTGCTTGCGATTCATCGCGGTCAGGATGCGGCTCGAGCCTGACTGCACCGGCAGATGCAGGAACGGCGTGAGCGCTTCCACATCGCCATGCGCTGCGATGAGGTCGTCGCTCATCTCGTTGGGGTGGCTGGTCGTATAGCGGATCCGCGCGACGCCGGGAATCTCCGCCGCCGCGCGGATGAGCCCGGCAAGGCTCATCCCGCCATGGTACGCGTTCACGTTCTGCCCGATGAACACGATCTCGCGCACACCGCGCGCGACAAGCGCCCGCGTCTCCGCCAGCACCGCTTCCGCCGGCCGCGAATACTCTGCGCCGCGCGTATAGGGCACCACGCAGAAGGTGCAGAACTTGTCGCAACCCTCCTGCACCGAGACGAACGCCGAAACGCTCTCCGCCGCGCGCCCAGAGGCCAAGTCGGCCAGCGCATCGAACTTCTCCTCCGGCGTGAACGCGGTTTCGAGCGCGGCGCCTTTCGCGCGCGCGCTCCGCGCGATCAGCTCCGGCAGGTGATGATAGGATTGCGGCCCCACGATCAGGTCCACCGCCGGCGCGCGCCGCGCGATCTCCTCGCCCTGCGCCTGCGCCACGCACCCGGCCACCGCGATCGTCATGTCGCCGCCTGCGGCGCGCCGGCGATCCTTCTCCTGCTTCAACCGGCCGAGCTGGGAGAACACCTTCTCCGTCGCTTTCTCGCGGATATGGCATGTGTTGAGGATCACAAGATCCGCGCCTTCAGGCGCGTCGGTCTGCACGAAGCCGAGCGGTCGCAGCACGTCCCGCATCCGTTCGGAATCGTACACGTTCATCTGGCAGCCGTGCGTCTCGATGTAGAGACGCTTGACGCCTGGAGGCTGCGGCCGGCGATCCGCTGGGCGATCTGTCATGGGAAACGGGGTAAATTCAGCAGCATGCTAACGCGGCGCCGCGGCAAAGTCGATGCGCGGCGCGAGAGGCGGGTGCACGTTCAGCGGGTGCGCCCTTTCTGTTGGGCCTCGTCGATCGGCACCCCGTAAAGCTCCAGCCGATGGTCGACGAGCTTGTAGCCAAGCCGCGCCGCGATCTCCTTTTGCAGCCGTTCGATCTCGGGGTCGACGAACTCCACCACCTTGCCGGTCTTCATATCGATCAGGTGGTCGTGGTGCGTCTCCGGCGTCTCTTCGTAGCGCGAGCGGCCGTCGCGGAAATCGTGCCGTTCGAGAATGCCGCTCTCTTCGAACAGCCGCACCGTGCGATAGACCGTCGCGATCGAGATGCCGGGATCGACGGCCGCCGCGCGCCGGTGCAGCTCCTCCACGTCAGGATGGTCGTGGCTCGACGAAATGACCCGCGCAATGACCTTGCGCTGCTCGGTCATGCGCATGCCTTTCTCGACGCAGAGCTTTTCGATTCGATCCATAGAATCCTCGCGGTCGTCCGTGTGGAGCGCCCGTTGCGCCCCGACATATGCGCGCGGTCGCTCGTGATGTCCAGAAACCCTAGCCGCCCGCTCGGATATTCAGAGCGCAAGGCGCATGACGATCGCGTCATGGGCGCCCTGCGCATCGCGATAATAGCCAGCTCGCCGCCCGGCGATCGCAAATCCGGCGCACCGATAGAGCGCTTGCGCGGCTGCATTGTCGGCGCGCACTTCAAGGAAGAGGGCCGCTGCGCCCGCCGCTCGCGCCGCGCCGGCGGCGTCGGCAAGCAGCGCGCGTCCGACGCCGGCGCGCCGTCGCGCCGGCACAACGCCCATGGCGAGCACCTCGGCTTCGTCCGCAGCGATTTGCACCAGCGCAAATCCCGCCGGTTCAGGCGCCGCCGCCACGAGCCCAAATGTGGTTGGAAGCGCCAGAAGCCGCGCAAACGTGTCTTCCGGCCACGGCGCATCGAAGCACGCTGCGTGCAGCGCCGCGAAAATCGGCGGATGCCGCACGCGCTCGATGCGCAACCTCACGGCGGATCCGAAAGTGGCGCGCGCAAATAGAGCGGCGTCGGCGGCGCCGAGGCCGGATCGAGCATCGCCCCGCGGATCGCAAGCGCGCGGATGTCGACGTGCGCCGCATCTTCCGCCGTTGCGCCGTCGATGCCCTGCGCGGTCACCGTCGCGCCCGGCCCGCGCAACACAAACGGCGCGCCGGCGGCAGCGTCGCGCAACGTCGCCGCCGCCACGGCGCGCTCTACGCGTTGCGGCGTCAAAACGGCGACGCCGTCACGATAGAGCGCCGCGTAGCACGCGCCTGGCGTGACGATCGTTGCGCCGCGCAGGCCGTCCCCGCCGCGCTCCAGCGCCAGCGCCTCCAGCGTGGAAACGCCAACGCATGGAATCGACAGCGCGAGCGACAATCCGCGCGCAAACGCCAGCCCGATCCGCACCCCGGTGAAAGACCCCGGCCCCGTCGTCACCACAATGCGATCGAGCGCATCGAACGCAACGTCCGCCTCCGCCATCGCATCGCGCGCCATCAGCGCAATCCGTTCCGCCTGCCCGCGGGCCATCGCCTCGCTGCGCGCCGCCCTTACCCCGGCAGCGTCGGCGATCGCGACGGAGCACGCGTCAAGTGCCGCGTCCACCGCGAGAATGCGCATGAGGGTCAGGCGTCCGCCTGCTCGACGGCCACGACCTCCGGCACATAGTGCCGGAGCATGTTTTCGATGCCCTGCTTCAGCGTCATCGCCGAGGAGGGGCACCCCGCGCATGCGCCCCGCATCGTCAAGCGCACGACGCCGTCTTCGTGATCCCACGAGTGGAAGAGCACGTCGCCCCCGTCGCGCGCGACCGCCGGGCGGATGCGCGTCTCGATGAGGTCCTTCAACTGCGCCACGATCTCGGCCGCCTCACCCTCGTAGACGCGCCCGTCGCCGTCCTCGCTCTCCGCCGTGGCGTCGTCGAGCAGCGTCGGCCGGCCGGCGACGTAATGCTCCATGATGGCGGCCAGCACATGCGGCTTGAGATGTTCCCATGCGAGCGCGTCGTCCTTGGTCGCCGTGATGAAGTCCGGCCCCAGATAGACGCGCCGCACGCCCTCCACGGCGAACACCGCCGCCGCCAGCGGCGATGCGGCCGCGGCCTCTTCGTTGGCGAACTCCCGCCCGCCGACCCCGAGCACATCGCGTCCGGGGAGGAATTTCAGGGTCTGCGGATTGGGGGTTGATTCAGTCTGGATGAACATGCCGGCCTCTCTCGCCATCTGGGCCCGCGCGCGGGCGCGATCAACCGGTTTCGCTCACGCCGCCGGCGGCGCTTGCGGCGCCGACGCGACGCCGCCGTCCGGTTCAGCCAGCGCGAGAAGCTGCTCACGCGGCAGCGCGCCTGGCACGATCAGCACCGGCACCGCCCGCGCGGCGAAGCTCTGCCCACGCGCCGCCAGCGTCACCAGCGGACCCGGTCCCCCCGCCCCGGCGCCGGCCGCAAGCGCCAGCACCTTGATGCTAGGATCCTCGTCGATCAGCCGCTTGATCTCCGCCTTGAGGTCGCCCTCGCGGACGATAATTTCGACCGTGAGCCCGGATTCCGCCCAGACCTCGGCCGCATAGCGTTCCGCCAGCGCCTCGGCCGCATCGGCCGCCTGGCGCCGGATTTCCTCAGACACCGCAACCCATTCCGCTGGCGGGGTTGGCGCAATGACGCGCAGCAAGACAACGCCGGCGTCCGTGAGCTTGGCGCGGCGTGCGGCATAGGTCAGCGCCGCCGGAAACTCAGGACTTTCGTCCGCGATCACTAGATAACGAAAACGATCCGCCATGGCGTCACCTGCCCGTCGCCTTGTTCGCCGCGCGCCAGCGGAAAACGACGACTTGGGCGCTTCGTCCCGATACTTAAGTCGGCGCGGCCAAGAAGGCCAGCATCTATCCGAGTCCGCGCGCATGCGGCGATGGGGCGCCGCGGCGTAGAACTGCCCGGGTACGGATGATTAGTGTGTGTGACCCCGGCGCGAACCCAGAGCCGGCCGCTCGACCCCGGCCTCCACCTCGACGCGCCCCGCACGCGCGAACTCCAACACCAGCGGCAGCGCATCGCCTTCGCGGAGCGTCTCGGCGATGCCGATCACCATCAGATGGCGCCCGCCCGGTGCGAATGTGACCATGCCGCCGGCCGGGATCGGCACGCCGCCCTCGATCCGCTGCATCCGCATCACCCCGCCGTCGAGTTCGACGGTCTCGTGAATCTCGACCCGCGCGGCGCCGACGACGCTCACGCCGATCAGCCGGTCCGGCGTGTCGCCCACATTCCTGAGCGTCAGATAGCCCGCCGTGACGTCGCTGCCGTTGGCCGGCGGCGCGAGAATTGGATGCCCGATCCGGATCGATCCTGACGCGTAATCATGCGCAGCCGCCCGCGGCGCGGTGAGGTGCACGGCGCTCGCCGCGGCGACGCTGAGCAAAAGCGTGAAGAGGAAACGCATCGCTTCCTAGGCGCCCCAGAATCCGACGATTTTGCGGACGTCGGCCATGACCGGTTCGGCGATTGAGGCCGCTCTTTCCGCGCCGTCCTTGAGAATCTGATCGAGCGCCGCTTCGTCGGCCAGGAGCCGCCTGAGTTCAGCCGCGAGAGGCGCGAGCTTCGCCACGAGCGCCTCCGCCAGCGCGGGCTTGAACGCGCCGAAGCCCTTGCCGCCCCAGTCCGCCAGCACGGCCTCCAAGGACGCGCCCGTCGTCGATGCATAGATTCCGACGAGGTTCTCCACTTCCGGCCGTCCGGCCAGTCCCTCTTTCGTCTCCGGCAACGGCTGCGGATCAGTCGTTGCGCGCTTGATCTTGTTCGCGATCGCGTCCGCGTCGTCGGTGAGGTTGATCCGCGACATGTCCGATGGATCGGACTTCGACATCTTCTTCGATCCGTCGCGCAGGCTCATGATCCGCGCGCCGGGGCCCTCGATCAGCGAGTCCGGCAGCGGGAAGAACGCCGGCGCTCCCGACGGCGCGCCGAAATCGTTGTTGAACTTTTGGGCGATGTCGCGCGCCAGTTCCAGGTGCTGCTTCTGATCCTCGCCGACCGGCACGTGCGTGGCCTTGTAGACGAGGATGTCCGCCGCCTGCAGCACCGGATAGTCGAACAGCCCCACGCTCATCCTCTCGGAATGCTTGCCGGCCTTGTCCTTGAACTGCGTCATGCGCTCAAGCCATCCCATCCGCGCCACGCAATTGAACACCCATGCGAGCTCCGCATGCGCGCGCACGGCCGATTGCACGAAGATGATCGAGCGCTTCGGATCGACGCCGGCCGCAAGATACGCCGCCGCGACTTCGCGCGAACGGTCGGCCAGCGTCTTGGGATCATGATCCGCCGTCATCGCGTGCAGATCGACGACGCAATAGATGCAGTCCGCGAAGCGCTCCTGCAGCGCTACGAACTTCACCAGCGCGCCGAGATAATTGCCCAGATGCAGCCCGTTGGTCGGCTGCATGCCGGAGAACACGCGCTGCGGGCCGGCATAGGCCGGCGGGGGTTGGTCGCTCATCGTTGCGCTCTTAAGTCCAGGCCTCATTCCGGGCGAGCCGCGCGAAGCGCGGTGAGACCCGGAACCCAGAGGTCTCAAGCGCGAGCCCGCGATCCTGGGTTCCGGGTCTCGCTTCGCTCGCCCGGAATGAGGGTTTCCGGAGGTTGCATATTGAAAAAACCCGCGCCGCGCCAGCGCCGGAACCTTACTCGAATCCGCCGCCCGGCAAGCCGCCTCCCCCGTCGCGCGGCGGCCCCCGGTCGCGCCGGAACGCGGCGCGGATCTCACTGAGCGTCACCGCCCGAAACAGAAACGCGCAAGCGACATAGACGATGCCGCCGACGCCAATGAGCGCCGCGATCGCCATTTCCTTCCCGCCGAGCAGTCCTTCCAGCGTCGCCCGCTGCGAGGCGGCCAGGAAGAGGAAGCCGAACAAGACCCCGCTCGCCAGCGCCACCCGCCCCAGCCGCGCGAACGCCGCCGGCGTCGGCCCGTACGCGTCGCGTTTCATCAGTGAGCGGATCATCAGCCCGACATTGAGCCACGCCGCAGCGCTGGTCGCGATCGCGAGCCCCGGAAACCCCGCCACGCCGATCGAGCGCAGCCCGAAGAAGAGCGCAGCGCCCAGCCCGATATTGAGAACCATGGAGACGATCGCGTACCGCATCGGCGCACGCGTATCCTCGCGTGCAAAGAAAGCCGGCGCATAGACCCGCGCCAACACGAACGCCGGCACGCCCCAGCCATAATGCAAGAGCGCCAGCGCCGTATTGCGCGCATCGTCTGCCGTGAAGGCGCCGCGTGTGAACAGCCCGTCGATAATGAAGAACGGGATCGCCAGCATCGCCGCCGCCGCCGGAAGCGTAAACGCCATGGAAAGCGCCACCGCGTCGTCGAGAGCAGCCTTCGCGCCGGCCGTGTCTTCCTCCTGCACCAGCCGCGCGAGCCGCGGCAGCATCGCCACCCCGACGGCGATCCCGATCAGGCCGAGCGGCATCTGATAGAGCCGGTCCGCCACGTTCAAGAACGCGATCGCGCCTTGTTCGAAGGACGCCAAGATCTGGCTCACCATCACATTGATCTGCAGCGCCCCGCCGGCGATCGCGCCCGGCACGGCGAGTGCGGCGATCCGCTTGACGTTCGCCGTGATGCGCGGCGGCTTGATCGTCCCGTGCGCGCCGGCGCGCTGCGCGCCCGCCCACACCCACGCCGCCTGCAACACGCCCGAAATGCTGACCGCCACAGCCGCCGCGATCGCCGCCTGCACGGCGTCGTTCCGGAACGGCCACACGCCGATGAGCAGACAGAGGTTGAGCAGGATCGGCGCAGCCGCCGCGACAAAGAACTTCCCCCGCGCATTGAGCACACCGGAAAACAGCGTCGCCACGCTCATCGCCATCAGGTACGGCATCGTCAGCTGCGTCAGCAGCGTTGCGAGCCGGAACGTCTCTGGATCGTCCACGTAGCCGGCGAAGAGCACAAGATTGATCCACGGCATCGCCGCCACTGCCATCGCCGTCAGCGCAGCGGTGACGACAAGCAGCACCGCGAGCGCTTCGTTCGCCATGCGGTCGGCCTCTTCAGGCCCTTTCTCCGCAAGCGTCTTGGAATAGACCGGCACGAACGCTTGGCTGAACGCGCCTTCCGCGAAAAGCCGGCGGAAGAGGTTCGGGAAACGAAGCGCGGCAAAGAACGCGTCCGCGACCGGCCCCGCCCCCATCGCGGCTGCGATCAAAAGATCGCGCGCGAAGCCGAGCACGCGCGACACGAGCGTCAGCCCGCCGATCACCGCGGTGTTGCGCGCCAGGCTCATGCGTCCGATCGCCTCCTGCGCGGGCGCCCGGCGCCCGCGGCGCGGAGTGCTAACGCGCGTCGGAGGCGAGCGCCACAGCCAAGGCGCGCCGCGCGGGATCCGACGGCGCCGCCGGCGTCCCTGCGCGCAGCGTTTCCAGGAGCCCGTCCTTCAGCCGCTGCACCAGGGCCGGATCCGTGATCGGCCCGCCGCCTGGCCCTTGGACGTAGAACACGTCCTCCACCCGCTCCCCGAGCGCGCCGATATGCGCCGAGGCGATCGAAACCTCCGCCTCCGCAAACACTGCCGCCAGCTTGGCCAGCAGCCCGGCCCGGTCGCGGCCAGAGGCCTCCACCACCGTCGATCCCGGCGTCAGCGCGTTGTCCACCCGCACCCACGGCTCGATCGTGAACGCCGCCAGGCGCTGCGACAGCGCCGCTGGGGCAGACACGCGCACATCGCTCGCGGCCGCCGTCTGCAGCCGCTGGATCAGCCGTTCGAGACTGTAGGGATCGTCGAGACCAAACGGCTTGCCGTCCGCGGCGTGCACTGAGAACACGTCGAACGCACGCCCATCGCCCGTCGTGTTGATGCGCGCATCGATGATGTCGGCGCTGGAATTGGCGAGCGCGGCGGCAAGGCTGGCGAACAGGCCTTTCCGATCCGGTGCGATCACCAGGATCTCGGTCACGCCGCGCCCCGGCCGGGGCCGCGCCGCGACATGGATGCTCTTGCCCTGCTGCAGCGCCGCGTCGGTTTCCTGCGCATGCCAGGTGAGCGCGTCGAAATCGAACGCAAGCCAATACGCCGGCTCCATCGCGTCGAGGCTTGTCGCCAGCCGCACCGCCGCCATGGCGCCGATCGCGTCGTCGATCTCGGCCCGCACGCCCGCGGCCCGCCCCGCCAGCCTTTGGCGCACGCCCGCCTCGTCGCTGTGCCCGCCCTGCAGCGCCGCCTCGGTGAACCCGTAGAGATCGCGCAGCACCTGTCCCTTCCAATCGTTCCAGATGCCTGGCCCGACGGCGCGGATATCCGCCACCGTCAGCACCAGAAGCAGGCGCAGCCGCTCCAACGTGCCCACCACTTGCGCAAACTGCGAGATCGTATGGGGATCGCCGATGTCGCGCTTCTGCGCCGTGTCGCTCATCATCAGGTGATGGCGCACCAGCCATCCGACGAGATCGGTCTCCTCCTCCAGCAGCTTGAGCCGTTGGCACGCCGCACGCGCGGCCTTCTCGCCGATCACGCACTGATCGCCGATGCCTTTGCCCATGTCGTGGAACAGCATCGCCAGATAGAGCGCGCGGCGCATCTGCACCTTCGGCATGATCTCGCTTGCGAGCGGATGTTGATCCCTGCACCGTCCGTTTTCGATGTCGGAAATGATCGACACCGCGCGCAGCGTGTGCTCGTCGACCGTGTAGTGATGGTACATGTTGAACTGCATCTGCGCCACGACGCGCCCGAACTCGGGCACGAAGCGGCCCAAAACGCCGGTCTCGTTCATCAGCCGCAGCACAGCGCCCGGATTGCGCGCGGACGTCGCGGCGTTCAGAAACGACGCGATCGCGCGCGGGTCGTCGCGCACGCCGGCGTCGATGCGCCGCAAGCGGCGGTCGATCAGCCGGATGAGATCGGGATGCAGGTCGAGATCGTGCGCGTCGGCGATCTCGAACACGCGCAGCATGGCGACGGGATCGTCGAACGTTGCGGCGCTCTCCGCGCTGAGCCGCCCGCCCACAAGGACGAAGCCCGGCTCCGCGAAGCTCCGGTGCGTCCGCGCCAGCGCAGCGCCGCCCGAGAGCACCCGCGCCAAGTTGATCGGCCCGCTCTTCGCGTGATCGCCCTCGAGTTTTGCGCACAAGGTTCGCGTCAGCGCGCCAACGTCCTTCGCGACCAGGAAGTAGTGCTTCATGAACCGCTCGACGCGCGGCTGCCCCTCGCGCTCGTCGTAGCCGAGCCGCGCCGCGATCTCGGGCTGCAGATCGAACGACAGCCGCTCTTCCGCGCGCCCGGTCAGGAAATGCAGGTGGCAACGCACGCTGTACATGAATTCGAGCGCACGCCGAAACCGCTTGCCGTCTTCCTGGGAGAAAACGCCCTTGCGGATATATTCCGCGCCCTTGCGATAGCCGTACACGTGCCGCGCCATCCAGAACAGCGTGTGCAGATCGCGCAGCCCGCCTTTGCCCTCCTTCACGTTGGGCTCGACCATGTAGCGCGAGGCGCCGGCGCGGACGTGGCGCACGTCGCGCTCTTTCAGCTTCGCCGCGATGAACGCCGCGTGGCGCCCCTCCGTCACCTCCTTGCGAAACCGCTCGCGCAATTTCTCCGTCAGCGCCTTATCGCCGGCGACGTGCCGCATCTCCAGGAGCGCGGACTCGATCGTGTGGTCGCTCCGCGCCAGCCTGATGCATTCGTCCACCGTGCGCGAAGAGAACCCGACCTTGAGCGACAGATCGTAGAGCCGGTGCAGCATGTACTCCGTCACGCTCTCAGCCCACGGCGTGAGCTTGTAGTCGCGCAGGAACAGGAGATCGATGTCCGATGACGGCGCAAGCTCGCCGCGCCCGTAGCCGCCGACCGCGATCACCGCGAACTTCTCGCCCGCCGTCGGATTGCGCGATCGGAACACATGCACGGTCGTAAAATCGTAGAGCGCCTCGATCACGACATTCGCGACCTTGGAGAGCAGCCGCGCCGTGGCGAATCCGTTCTCCCCCGCTTCGAGCCGCTCCTTCGCGATCGAGCGTCCCCGGAACAGCGCGCCGTGCAGCAATTCGCTCGCGCGGCCGCGCAGCGCCGCATCGTCTCCGATATGATCGAGCGCCGCTGCGGTGAGCTGGGCGCGCAGCCGCGCGCCGTCGACCACGTCGTCGATCCGGGCAGGCTTGATCCGTCTGGCCATGCGCTTACTTTCGCTCCATGCGGAGGCGATGGGAAACGCTTAAGCTTCGTTCATGAATCGAGCGTCACCATCGCAAACGCAAACTTGCCCGAATTGCCGGGCTGAGTGATGCTCAGGGGCTGGGCGCGGGCTGGCTGCGTTCCGGTAGGATGTGAGGAGCGCCGCACATGCGGTCAACGCGCACCAACACGCGCTTAGCGCCGGTCGAGGGCGACGAGGTCAGAATTCGTCCCATCGACCAGTCGGAGCGGCGCGAGCTTCTCCTCGAGGAGCGCATCCTTCGCTCCCAGATCATGCGGGAGCGGTCGTCCGCCTACTGGTTCGCCGCCACCAAGTGGGGGATCGCCGGCCTCGTGATCGGCATCTGCGCCGGCGGCTATCTGATGTACGTCGCCATGCTGGGGTCGGTTCCGCTTGTCGAGAACTCGATGTTCCGCGCTCAGGCCGTGGAAGCCGCCCGCACGCAATTGGAGCAGGCCTCCGGCGTCGAGCCGGCCGAAGCGCCCGCCGAAGGCCAGCCGCGCCGCTGACCTTTAGGCGCTGGCCCTCAAGGCTTTTCCTCCTTCAGCATCGCCTTTAGGGCGTAGATGAGATCGAGCGCCTCGCGCGGGCTGAGGGTGTCTGCGTCCGCCGCCTCCAGCCGCTCCGCCAGCGCGTCCGCAACGCCGCGCTCAGGGGGCGCCGACGCCGCATGGTCGAACAGCGGCATCGCCTCGGCGGCGTCCGCCAGCCTGGCCCCCCGCGTCGCCTCCAGCCGCGCCAGCACCGCCCGCGCCCGGTCCACGACGCTCTTCGGCGCGCCGGCCAGCTTCGCCACCTGAATGCCGTAGGAGCGGTCCGCCGCCCCCGGCGCCACCTCGTGCAGGAACACGAGGTCCCCCTTCCACTCGCGCACCTTGAGGTGCGCGTTGGCGCAAGCCGGCAGCCGCCCGGCCAGATTGGTCAGTTCGTGATAGTGAGTCGCGAACACGGTTCGCGCCCGATTCGCGTCGTGCAGATGCTCCGCCGTCGCCCAGGCGATCGCCAGCCCGTCGAAAGTCGCCGTCCCGCGGCCGATCTCGTCGAGCACGACAAGCGATCTCGGCCCCGCCTGATGCAGGATGGCCGCAGTCTCCACCATTTCAGTCATGAATGTGGAGCGCCCCCGCGCCAGATCGTCGGACGCCCCCACCCGGGCGAACAGCCGGTCGACGATCCCCAGCCTGAGCCGCGCCGCTGGCACGTAGAGCCCCGCCTGCGCCAGCACGGCCAGAAGCGCGATCTGCCGCAGATACGTGCTTTTCCCCGCCATATTGGGCCCGGTGACAAGCAGCAGCCGCGCGCCCGCCTGCCCTTCGCCGTCCAGCCGCACGTCATTGGCCGCAAAACCCTCGCCCGTCCGCCGGAGCGCATCCTCGACGACGGGATGACGCGCGGCCTCCGCAATCAGCGCGGCGCTCTCATCAACGTCCGGCCGCACAGCGCGCGATTCTTCCGCCCACTCCGCCCCGCCGGCCGCGACGTCGAGCACCGCGAGCGCCGCCGCCGCCGCCCGCAGTTGCGGCGCCACCGCTTCCGCGCGCGCCGCGAACGTCTTGAACAATTCCATTTCGCGCGACAGCGCCGCATCGCCGGCGCGCGCGATCTTGGCGTCGAGTTCGGAAAGTTCCGTCGTCGTGAACCGCACCGCGTTTACGTTTGTTTGCCGGTGGATGAAGCGCGCGCTCAAGGGCGGCTGCAGGAACGCCTCCGCCGCCTTCGCACTGACCTCCACGTGATAGCCGAGCATGCCGTGATGTTTGATCTTCAGCGTCGGAGTTCCGGTTTCATCCGCATACTGACTTTGCATGCCGGCGATAACGGACCGGCTGTCGTCACGCAGCCGCCGCAGCGCGTCGAGGCTCGGATCGAACCCTGCCGCAATGAACCCGCCGTCGCGCGCGGCGAGAGGAAGCTCTACCGCCAGCGCGCGCTCCAGATCGCGCTGGAGCGCCGCCAGCTCGGTCTGCTCCGCAGATGACAGCGCCGCGCACGCCGCCTCGATCTCCACAGGCGCATCGCCGTGAACGCCAAGGCTCCGCGCCGCGGCGTCCCCGCCGGCCGCCAGCCCGTCGCGCAGCGCCGCCAGATCGCGCGGCCCCCCTCGGCCAAGCGCAAGCCGCGTCTGCGCCCGTGCGATGTCGCCGGCGGCCTTCAGCGCCTGCCGCACACCCGCGCGCCGCGCGCCGTCTGATAGCAGATAGGCGATCGCGTCGAGCCGCGCCGCGATCCGCGCAGGATCGGTCAGCGGCCGCGCCAGCCGTTCCGCCAGCAGCCGCGCGCCCGCCGCCGTCACCGTGCGGTCGACGCTCCCCAGCAGCGACCCATCGCGCGAGCCGCGCAAGGCGCGGTCGATCTCCAGCGCCGCCCGCGTCGCCGGATCGATCGTCATGAAGTCCTGCGCCGCATCCTGCCGCGGCGGCGACAGCCGTGGCGCCGCTCCCGCCTGGGTGAGTTCGACATAATCGACGATCAGCCCCAGAGCAGAGAGCTCGGCGCGCCCGAAGGCGCCGAACGCGTCGAGCGCGGCGACCTCGAACAGCGCCTTGAGCCGGCGCTCGGCCGCGCGGTGATCCGCCTTCACCGCCGGCCGCGCCGTGACCGCGGCGCCCGCAAGCGCCGCCGCCGCGCACACGGACGCGAGATCGCCGTCCGTGCACACGATCTCGGCCGGCTTCAGCGCGTAGATTTCATCCTCAAGCCGCCCCGCATCGACGACCCGCACGCCAAGCTCCCCCGTCGACACATCCGCAAACGCCAGCGCACAGGAATCCCCGTCGCGCGCCGTCGCCGCCAGCAGGTTCGCAGCGCGCGCATCGAGCAGCCCCTCTTCTGTCAGCGTGCCGGGCGTGACCAGCCGCGTCACCGCGCGCCGCACGATCGATTTGGACCCGCGCTTCTTCGCCTCGGCCGGATCCTCCATCTGCTCGCACACCGCGACGCGAAATCCGGCGCGGATGAGCTTCAGGAGGTAAGCGTCGGCCTGCCGCCAGGGCACGCCCGCCATCGGGATGTCTTTGCCCTGGTGCTGTCCGCGCCGCGTCAGCGCGATGCCGAGCGCCGGCGCCGCCTGCTCGGCGTCCTCGAAAAAGAGCTCGTAGAAATCGCCCATCCGGAAGAACAGGATCGCATCCGGATAATCGGCCTTGGCCGCGAAATATTGCGCCAGGAACGGCGACGCCGCCTCGCGCGGCGCCGGGTTCGCGCGCGTTCTGTCGCTCGAATCGGCCATGGCCTTCCCTAGCACACCGACGCCCCGTGCGCGGCGGCGCAGCTTCCATTGACGTGAGAGGGGCCGGGGCTAGGTTGCCGCTCCTCCCGCATGAGCCGAGCCGCAGGCGCCCGAATCGACATGTCCGACGAGAAACGCTCCTTCACCGACGCGGAGGCGCTCGCCTTCCACAAGCAGCCGACCCCCGGCAAGCTCTCCGTCACGCCGACCAAGCCGATGGCGACGCAGCGCGATCTGTCGCTCGCGTATTCGCCCGGCGTCGCCGTCCCCGTGAAGATCATCGCCGACGATCCCGACAAGGCCTACGACTACACCTCCAAAGGCAATATGGTCGCCGTCATCTCGAACGGCACCGCCATTCTCGGTCTTGGCAATCTCGGCGCGATGGCCTCCAAGCCGGTCATGGAAGGCAAGGCGGTCCTCTTCAAGCGGTTCGCCGACGTGGATTCCATCGACATCGAAGTCACGACTCAGGACGTCGAGGAATTCATCGTCACGGTGCGAAACATCGGCCCGAGCTTCGGCGGGATCAACCTGGAGGACATCAAGGGCCCCGAATGCTTCATCATCGAGAGCCGCCTGCGCGACGAACTCGACGTCCCCGTCTTCCATGACGATCAGCACGGCACCGCCATCATCGCCGCCGCCGGCCTGATCAACGCCTGCGAACTCACCGGCCGGCGCATGGAGGACATCAAGGTCGTCGTGAACGGCGCCGGCGCCGCCGGCCTTTCCGTCGCCGGCCTGATCAAGACCCTCGGCGTCAAGCACGATAACGTCATCATCTGCGATCGCGAAGGCGTCATCTATCACGGCCGCAAGAAGGGCATGGATCAGTTCAAGACCGCCCACGCGGTCGAGACCGAGGCGCGCACGCTCGCCGACGCGCTCAAGGGCGCCGATTGCTTCATGGGCCTCTCCGTCGCCGGCGCGGTGACGAAAGAGATGATCAAATCCATGGCCAAGAAGCCGCTGGTCTTTCCGATGGCCAACCCGGACCCCGAAATCCTCCCTGAGGAAGTTCTCGAAGTCCGCAAGGACGCCATCATCGCCACCGGCCGCTCCGACTACCCCAACCAGATCAACAACGTCTTGGGATTCCCCTATATCTTCCGCGGCGCGTTGGACGTCCGTGCACGGACGATCAACGAGGAGATGAAGGTCGCCGCCGCCCGCGCGCTGGCGGCGCTTGCGAAGGAGGACGTGCCCGACGCCGTCGCCGCCGCCTATGCCGGCCGGCGGCTGAAGTTCGGCCCAGACTACATCATCCCCACGCCGTTCGACCCGCGCCTCATCTCGCACGTGCCGCCCTACGTGGCGCAAGCCGCGATGGAGACGGGGGTCGCGCGCAAGCCGATCGAGGACATGGCCGCCTACCGCGACCGCCTCGCCCAGCGCCTCGATCCGTCCGCCGCCTTCCTGCAGGGCGTGCACAATATGGTTCGCCGCGCGTCCAAGAAGCGCATCATCTTCGCCGAGGGCGAGGAGCAGGCCGTGATCCGCGCCGCCTTCACCTTCCGCGACATGGGTCTCGGCGAGCCGATTCTCGTTGGTCGCGACGAGCAGGTGCGCGAGAACATCGCCTTGGCCGGCTTGGCCGATGAAGAGCCGATGGCCATCGTCAACGCCCGCCTCTCCGATCACAATGCTCTGTACACGAACTATGTCTACGAGCGCGGCCAGCGCTACGGCATGCTGCACCGCGACGCCCAGCGCCTGGTCAACCAGGACCGCAACGTCTTCGCCGCCTGCATGGTCGCATTCGGCCACGCCGACGCGATGGTCGCCGGCGTCACCCGCAATTTCTCAACCGCGCTGGACGATGTGCGCCGCGTTATCGATCCCAAGCGCGCCGCGCGCGTCATGGGGATGTCCATCATCCTCACGCGCGGCCGCACGATCTTCATCGCAGACACCAGCGTCACCGAGTTCCCGGAGCCGGACGAGATGGCGCAGATCGCCATCCAGGCTGCTTCCGCCGCAAAGCGCATCGGCGTCACCCCGCGCGTCGCCTTCCTCTCGCATTCGACGTTCGGCAATCCGCGCGGCGTCCGCGCCGAACGCGTGCGCGAGGCGGTCTCCATTCTCGATCGCCGCGAAGACGTCGATTTCGAGTACGAGGGCGAGATGAGCCCGGAGGTCGCGCTCAATCCCGAGGCGCGCCGGCTTTATCCATTCTCCCGTCTCACCGGCGAAGCCAACATCTTGATCATGCCGGCGATCCACTCCGCCGCGATCTCGACCAACCTCCTGCAGGCGCTCGGCGGCGCGACGGTGATCGGCCCGCTGCTGCTCGGTCTGTCCGCGCCTGTTCAGCTCGCGCCCCTCGGCGCCAGCGTCCCCGACATCGTCTCAGCCGCGACCATGGCCGTGTTCGACCTTCTCCCGAACGATTAGGCCGGCGCGGACCGCCGGCTTCCAGCCGGCCAGACGCACCGCGCGGCGCTCGCTCTTATCCCGCTTGCGGCGCAGCGTCTCCGCTCGCGGCTCTGCGTTGCGTGCTGCGGTTCAGGAAATAGCAGAGCACCACCGCGGGAATGCCGACAAGCGCGGTGCCGATAAAGAAAAGTGAGAACGCCTCCATCAGCGGCCGCGTCTCCTGCAGCGTATCGACGATTTGGCCGGAGAAGCCTTTCAGCACCTTGCCGAGCAACGAATAGAACGACGTCAGCAGCGCATATTGCGTCGCCACATAGCCGAAGCTCGTCAGGCTCGACATGTACGCCACGAGCGCCGCGCCCGCGAACCCTTCGCTGAAATTCTCCGTGAACAGCACGCCCGACAACAGCGGCGCAGAATATCCCTGCGCCGCGAGCAGCGCATAGCCGAGATTCGAAGCCGGCCCGATCACAGCGCCGACCAGCAGTGTCGCGCCGAATCCGAACCGCAGCGCGCAGAACGCCGCCGCCGTGATTCCCAGCAGCGTTCCCGGCAGCCCGAAGAACAGACGCACTGACCCAATCACCGCGCGCGTCGTCTCCGCGTCAGGGCTGATGCCGACGTCGATGTAGAACGGATTCACCATCGGCCCCATGACGAAGTCCGGCAGGCGATAAAGGCTGATCGCCGCAAGCATCAGGAGCGCCATCGCGCCGTGGGTCTGGAAGAACTTGATGAACGGCCCGACGATGGAATCAATCAGGCCGCGCGGCGTCCAGATCGCCGGCAGCGCCGACGATTCCTGCGCCGCAGGCTCGCGCGCAAACACGGTCGCCGCCAGCGCGATCGCCATGAGCGCGCCGAACACGATGTAGGATCCTTCCCAGCCGATCCCGGCCGCGAGGAAGAAGATCAGGGTCATCGAGCATTGCAGCGCGATGCGATAGCCGAGCTGGAACGCCGAGGTCATCAGCGTCAGCTCTTCCTCACCCTGAGAGGACTCGATCCGCCATGCGTCAACGACGATGTCCTGCGTCGCCGATGCGAACGCCACGACGAGCGCAGCAACGCCAAGAAGTAAGAGCCCGCCCTGCGGCCCGATCATCGCCATGGCGACGAGCGCGCCGCCGACAATGATCTGGGACAGCGCCATCCAGCTGCGCCGACGGCCGAGAAAACCAAGCAACGGCGCGTCCATGCGATCGATGATCGGCGCCCAGAGAAACTTGAAGGAATAGGCGAGCCCGACCCACGAGATGAAGCCGATCGCCGTGAGCGTC
This sequence comes from Alphaproteobacteria bacterium, assembly GCA_016124255.1. Lineage (GTDB taxonomy): Bacteria > Pseudomonadota > Alphaproteobacteria > Caulobacterales > Aquidulcibacteraceae > CADEEL01. The sequence goes on from WGOB01000052.1 coordinate 58,175, forward strand.
GTGTCGTTCTCGCGCAGCCAGGCGCCGAACGTGTTGCCCGTCAGCATGAACGGCAGCCCGCTGCCGAAGCCGAGCGCCAGCGCCAGCAGAACCTTTGGCTGCCGAAGGGATCCCAACACGTCGCGCCAGCCGACAGCGCGGCGCGGTTGCTCCGGAGCGGCGGCGGCGGTCGACATGCGGAAACTCCGTTCGGATGCGCCTCAGACCCTGGCCGCCTTCGCACGCGCCGTAAAGCGCGCCGCGACAGCGGCGAGCCGCGCCGGCTCGATCGGCTTGGTCAGGAAATCGTCGAGCCCAGCCTCGTGCGCGCGCCGCCGGTCGCCCTCCCCGGCGTCGGCGGTAAGCGCAACAAGCGGCGCTCCCGCACTCGCCCCGCCATCCGCCTTGAGCCGCCGGGCCGCCTCCAGCCCATCCACCCGCGGCATGCGCAGGTCGAGGATTACCAGGTCATACGGCGCCGCCCGCGCCGCCTCCACCGCCTCATGCCCGTCATTCACCGCATCCACCACCGCGCCCGCGCGCGTCAGGATCGTGCGCGCGATCAGGGCGTTGACGGGATTGTCCTCCGCCAGCAGCACCCGCATGCCCGACAATTCCGGCGCATGCTCTCGGTCATCGTCCGCATACGGATCGAAGCGCGCGCCAGGGTCGCGCCCAATCGCGATCAGGAGCCGCTCGGCCAGCGACCGGCGCCGCACCGGCTTCACCACGTAGTGCTTCACCCCGGCCGCGCGGAAGCGTTGCACCGCATCGCGGTCTTCCTGCGGCGCCAGCGCCACCACCGGAACGTCGCCGGCCGCAAGCGCCCGGATCGCGCCGTCGTCGAGGCCCGCGCCGTGATCGACGATGATCACGTTTGCGCCCGTCGCGGCGAAATTGTCCGTACACCGAACAACGTCCCCGCCGAGCCCGGTGATCGATGCGCCGATGCTCTGCGCAAGCACTTCGGATCGCGCGACCAGCGCCGCGCGCACCGCCGCGAGTTGCGGCGGCGCCGACGGCGCCGGCGCGAACGGCGCAGGCCATTCCATCCAGAACGCCGCGCCCTCGCCGGCGCGGCTGTCCACGCCGGCCTGCCCGTTCATCGCCGCAGCCAGCCGTTTCACGATCGCCAGCCCGAGCCCCGCGCCGCCATAACGCCGCGAGATCGTGGCGTCCGCTTGGCTGAACTCGCCGAAAATCTCGGCCTGCTTGTCCGGCGCGATGCCCGGCCCCGTATCGCGCACAATGATCTTGACCCGCCCGCCCGCGCGCCCGCCGCGCGGCAGCCCGATCTCGATCGTGACGCCGCCCGTTTCAGTGAACTTGACCGCATTGCCGACGAGATTGAACAGAACCTGCCGCACACGGCTCTCATCGCCGATGACATGTGTCGGCGCCCCCGCGCGCAGCAGCACCGCGATCTCGATTCCTTTTTCGTGCGCCTTGGGGCTCATCAGCTCGGCCGCCGATTGCGCCGTCGCCTCAAGATCGAACGGCGCATCCTCAAGCTCGATCTTGCCCGCCTCCAGCCGCGAGTAGTCGAGGATCTCGTTGATCAGATCGAGCAGGTGCTCGCCCGACTGCCGCACGGTGCGCACATAGTCGCGCGCATCCGCCTCCAGCGGCGTTTGCGCCAGGAGCCCGGTCATGCCGAGGATTCCGTTGAGCGGCGTGCGCAATTCGTGCGTCAGCGTGGCGAACAGCAGCGTCTTGGCGCGATCGGCCTCGCGCGCGGCGTCGGCGCGGTCGCTGACGTCGCGCGCGAACGCGATGCGCGTGCCGTCGAGCAACCGCCTCTCGGCCCATTCGTAGAGCCGCCCATCCGGCGCCGGCGCATCAAAGCGGCGCAGGCCGCCCACGAACGGCGGCGGCTCGATGCGCCCCCAAGGCGGCCGCCGCGATCCGAGCACGTGTCGGAACACGGCGCGAAACGCCGCATTCGCGCTCAGCACCGCGCCGTCCGCGGCGAGGTGGGCGCCCGGATCGGGCGCGTGCTCGAATGCATCGAGCGGGACGATTTCCGCGGCGCGGCTCACGCGCCGGATGAAGCGCTCGGAGCGTTAAGATTGTCTAAGAAGGCGTAGCGCGATCGCATCCGGCGCGACCGAGACCTGTCTGCGCGCGTCGTGCGGGCGCGCGCCCGCGTCCACCGCGCTAGGGCGTCTTCCGACCATACGCGATCGCCCCTGCGATCGAATGGTCGGAGAAATCGGATGTTGCACTAGGCCTCCGCCGCCGCAAGCGGCCCGCGCTCCGCGCCAGCCCACACCCGCTTGAGACTCAAGGCTTCTGCGATATGCACGCGCTTCACCCCGCCGGCGCCGTCGAGATCGGCGATCGTGCGCGCGACCCGCAGCGTGCGGTGATAGGCCCGTGCGGAAAGCGCCATGCGCTCCGCCGCGAGCGACAGCAGCGTGCGTCCTGCCGCATCCGCCGACGCCGCCGCCTCCAGCGCCGCCCCGTCGAGCCGCGCGTTGATGGTGTCGCCGCTGCGCCCCGCAGCGCGTGCGCGCGCCGACTGCGCCGCCCGCGCCGCAGCGACCCGCGCCGCCGCCTCCGCCGTTCCCTCCGGCGCGGCCGGGAGCGCGAGATCGGCCGCCGTCACCGGGGGCACGTCGAGCTGAATGTCGATCCGATCGAGCAGCGGCCCCGAGAGCCGGCCCTGATATTCGATCGCGCAGCGCGGTCCGCGCCGGCACCCGCCGACGCCGTTTCCCCCGCCGCAGCGGCACGGGTTCATCGCCGCCGCCAGCATGACGCGCGCCGGGTAGGTGATCCGATGATTGGCCCGCGCGATCGACACTTCGCCGGTTTCCAGCGGCTGACGCAGCGCGTCGAGCGCTTGCGGCGCGAACTCCGGCAATTCGTCAAGGAAGAGCACGCCGTGATGCGCAAGCGAAATTTCGCCAGGCCTGGCCTTCAGGCCGCCCCCAACCAACGCCGCCATCGAAGCCGAATGGTGCGGCGCCCGGAAAGGCCGCGTCCGCGTCAGCCGCCCGCGCTCCAGCATCCCGGCCACGCTCTGGATCTGGCTGACCTCGAGAAGTTCTCCCGCCGACAGCGGCGGCAGAAGGCCACGCAGCCGCTGCGCCAGCATCGACTTGCCCGAGCCCGGCGGACCGCACAGCAGGATGTTGTGACCCCCGGCCGCAGCGATCTCCAGCGCCCGCTTCGCCTGCTCCTGCCCCCGCACATCGCGCAGATCCGGAACCGGCCCGCCATCCACAAGATCCCCGCGCGCTGCCGGACGCACCACCCCTGAGCCGCGGAAATGATTGATCAGCGCGATCAGAGACGGGGCGGCGATCACCCGTCCGTCGGCCCACGCGGCTTCAGCCCCGCACGCCTCGGGGCAGATGAAGCTCAAATCCAGCGCCTGCGCCGCCATCGCCGCGGGCAACACGCCGGGCGTCGCCGCGAGCGACCCGTCGAGCCCAAGTTCGCCGAACGCCAGCGCGGTTTCCAGCGCGTCCTTAGGCACGACGCCGATCTCCGCCATCAGCGCCAACGCGATCGGAAGATCGTAGTGCGCGCCCTCCTTGGGCATGTCCGCGGGGGCGAGATTGACGATGACCCGCCCGGCCGGCACCGCCAGGCCGAGGCTTGCGAACGCGGCGCGCACCCGCTCCCGGCTCTCCGAAACGGCTTTATCGCCCAGCCCGACGATCACGATCCCCGGCACGCCTCCGGCGAGCTGCACCTGAACGTCGATCGGTTTGGCCTCGAGGCCGGCGAACGCGACTGTGGTGGCCCCCGACGCCATCAGCGCCCCCCGAAATGCCCGCGAGACTTATCCACAGGCGACCCCGTCAGTGTAAACAAATAAGGAACAAAAAGGCAACCCGGAACGAACCTCGTGACATAACGTTCATCCAACGCCGTCGCGTCCCCACGCGCCGCGCAAGTGGTGCGGCGCCAGACCCGCACCCACCACCATGACGTCGAAGCGCAGCCGCGTCCCGTCCAGCCGCCACCGCCGCGCCGCCGCCATCG
>WGOB01000073.1 GCA_016124255.1 Alphaproteobacteria bacterium
CTAGAGCATCTTCCGACCATACGCGATCGCCCCTGCGATCGAATGGTCGGAAAAAGATGCTCTACACATTCGAATATAGAGCAACTTTATCCGACCTCGGAATCGCAAAGCGATTCCAGTAGGTCGGATGTTGCTCTAGGCTGGCGCAGGCGCGGCCGCGCCGCTCCGAGTCAAAACCCAAAGGCGCAGCGTCAAAACACCTACGGAAGCGACGCTCGCCCAGAACACCGCCAGCATCAGCCCCTTCACGCCCAGCGCCATGGTCTCCGCCAGCCAGAAGGCCAGCGGCGGCATGATGACGACATAGGCGAGCACGTGGCTTGCGGTCGGAAACCAGTTGTCACCCCGTGCGCGCAGCGCATGCGCCGCCACCGCCTGCCCGCCGTCGGGCGCGAACGCCAGGGCGGCGAGCCAGATCAGGCTTGCCGTCAACGACGCGATCGTCGCGTCGGCGGTGAATGCGTGCGCGATCGTGTCCGCGCCAAACCAAAAGACACATGCGAGAAACGCCATCGCCGCCAGACACAGGGCAAGACCTGTCCAACTCGCGCGCGCCGCATCACGCGGCGCCTCGCGCCCGACAGCCTCCGCCGTCAACACCGCGGTTGCGGCCGATAGCCCAAGCGCCACCATGAAAACGATCGCCAGCTGATTGAGGAGGATCTGATAGGCGGCGACCGCCGCGGCGCCGATGCGCCCCGCGATCATCGTCATCGCGGAGAAGGCGCCCGCCTCCGCGGCCTGGCTCACCGCCGCCGCCGCGCCCACGCGCAGCAGCGCACCGAAGCTCGGCGCCTTTGCGCGCGCGCGCACGCCATAGCGCGCGGCCTCGTTCATGGTCAGAATGAAGGCCATCACGCCAACGACCAGAAACACGCGAGCGCCGACCGTCGCCCAAGCCGAGCCCTCGGCGCCAAAGGCCGGCACCCACAAGAAGTTCAGTGCGACATTGACGCCGTTCGCCAGCCACATCAGCACCGTGGACGCCAACGGCCGCTGGATCGATTCCAGGAACAGCGAACTCGTCACATAGAACAGCTGCAGCGGCACCGAGAGCGCGAGGATGCGCATCACGTCGCTCGCCTCCGTCGCCAGTTCTGGCGCAATCCCGAACGTCGTGAAGAGCTGCGCGCCGCCGAGCCAGAGAAGCGCGATGGAGACCAATCCGGCGACGAAGCTGAGGATCAAGCCCCGCCGCCATGCGCCGCCGGCCGCCTGCGGATCGCCCGCCCCAATGGCGCGGGCGCCGAGCACCTGGACGCCGGTCAGCAATCCAATGCCGGTGACGAGGATGACGCCCGTCGGCGCCCAGCCCAGCGCCTGATGCGCCAACTCGTCCGGGGCCAGTTGGCCGACCATGATCACGTCGACGACGCCCATACCCATGATGCCGAGCCGCGCGAGCGCGACCGGCCAGGCGAGCCTCAACAGGCTCGCGACATAGGAGCGGCTTTTCGGCATGGGGCGGGATTTAGCCCAGGGCGCGCCGTTCCGCCACGGATTTCCGACTACGCAGCGGCCGGTTGCGCGGCGGCGTCGAACTCCGCGCGCCAACGTGCGATGAGCGCCCGGTTGTCGTGGTCCCACGGATGGAAGCCCGGGCGATACCACGCAAAATACGTCTTCCAGCCGCGCGAGAAAATGCCTGGCTCGCGCCAGACGAAGCGCTTCACCGCCTTCAACGCATCTTTCTTTGAGTATCCATCCGCTTCCAGGAGCCGCGCGGCGTAGTGCGTGATGTTGCGCGTGAACACGATCGAGATCACCGCCATCGCCAGGGAGCGGCGAAGATAGCGCACGAGCGGCGGCCAGCGCCGCGTGACGTGCATGAACACATCGAACGCGACCGCCTTGTGTTCCGTCTCCTCCATGGCGTGCCAGCGCCATAGCCGCTCGATCCCCGGCGCCACGCCGTCGAACATTTCCTGATGCGCCGCGTGCACATCGGCCATCATCGCCGTGAAGTGTTCGAGCGCGATCGTCGCGATCAGCATCCGCATCGGCCCGCGCGACCGCGCGAACGCGATGCGCTTCCTGACCGCTTGCTCGATTTCCGCCACGGGATAGCGCTCGCGATCAATCAGCTGGTTGAGCCCGTGATGCTCTCGCGCATGGATCGCCTCCTGCGCGATGAACCCGCGCACGTCTTCGGCGAGTTTGCCATCAACTTCACCGCGGTAGTGACGGACGGCGTCAATAAAGACCCGCTCGCCTTCCGGGAACGTCAGCGAGAGCGCGTTGAACACCGCCGTGCCCACCGGATCGCCGCCGAGCCAATGGCCCTTGCGCGCGTCATCCAGATCGAAGCGGATATCGCGCGGCGGAACGACAACGTCGCCGGGTGTGGCCTTGGCGCTCATGGCAACCCTCCTGATACATTGCTCTCGAAGCCCAATTGAGTTTTACTGACAAAAATGTCAATTAAAAAGAGCAGGCATCCTCCAGCCTCGCGCCGGGTGCGGCGCGCGGCTGACGCGTCGCGCGAAAACATTCTCCAAGCGGCGGAGGCGTTGCTTGTGGACCAAGGCCCCCTCGCCCTGAAACTCGCGGAAGTCGCTGCGGCCGCGCGGGTCGCGAACGCCACCGTGCTGCATCATTTCGGCTCGATCGACGGCCTGCACGCGGCGCTGATGGAGCGGATGATCGATCAGCTCGTCGCACAGGTGCTGGCCGCTACCGAAGATCGCGGCGCAACCGATCCGCCGGAAGCGGCGATCGAAGCCCTTTTCGACGCATTCGAGACGCGCGGCGCGGCCCGCCTCGCCGCCTGGCTCGAACTGACTGGGGAATGGCGCCGCCTCACGCATGTCCAGGAGGCGGTGCAGAGGGTGGCTGCGCACCGCGCCGCGCGCGGCGACGTCGGTCCCGCGCTCGCAGAAGACATGGTGCTCGTCAGCGTCGCGCTCGCTATGGGCGCCGGCCTTTTCGGCCGCTCGCTGGCGCAGTTGATCGGCAAACCGGCAGGCCGCACGCGCCAATTGGCAGTCGGGCTCCTGCGCGCTCAGGCAGCGCTCCTGATGAAAGACAAAAGCTAGGCGGCTACGCGTGGGAGCGCGCGCGGGTCCGCGCGGCCTGTTCCAACATGGCGAAGTGGCGGCGCAACATCTCCACCGCGCGATCGAAATAGCCTACGTCGCGATGCGTGCGCGCCTGCATGACGCCGCCCTCCATCGCGGTCAGCACGAACTCCGCAAGCGCGGCGCGATCGGCGTCGTGCGGCAGTCGCGCACCGGCGGCTTCGAGGCGCTGTTCGATCGCGCGCGTCCAGCCGACAAAATTTGCCGCCAGGAGGTCGCGGATTTGCGGGTCGGGCTCGTGCAGTTCCAGCGCCAGAGATCCGATCGGGCAGCCGTAGGCGCATTCGGTTTCCACGATCAGCCGGCGGTAGTGCGCGAGCAGCGCGAAGATCTGCTCGATTGGATCGTCCAGGCCGTCCCATGCCGGCTTGAGCAACATCTCCTCGATCCCGTCGCGATAGGCTTCGAGCACGCCGATCAGGACGTCCTGCTTGCCGGGAAAGAAGTGATAGAGGCTGCCGCTGTTCAGCTGCGTACGCGACAGAATGTCGGCGACCGAAGTTGAGTTGAACCCCTTCAGCCAGAACAGCTCCATCGCCGCCTGAACGATCCTGGTGCGCGTATCCGCGGCCATCTCCGCCTCGCCCGCCTTTGCTTGAACGCTCAATCAAAGCGGCGCGCGGCGGCGAAAGTCAAACCTCACATTCAACCATATGGTTTACAGATGGATCGGTCCCGTCTACGCTAAACCAAATGGTATCAGATCAAGCTCTGGACGCGGTCTTCCACGCCCTTGCCGATCCGACCCGGCGCGCGATGCTGCGCAGCCTCGCGGGCGGCGAGCGCAAGATCGGCGATCTCGCGGCCCCCTTCGCCATGACGTTCGCCGCCGCCTCCAAGCACGTGCGCGTGCTTGAAGCGGCCGGCCTTGTGCGTCGGCGCGTGGCGGGTCGCACGCATCTGTGCAGCATCGACGCCGGCCCGCTTGGCGCGGCGGAACGCTGGCTGCGCTTCTACCAAGCATTCTGGGCCGACCGCCTCGACGCGTTGGACGCCCTCTTCAAAGCCGACGACGCCGCGTCCCTGCAGCGCAAAAAGGATCCCGCATGATCTCAGTCAAGCTCACGTTCGCGATGCCGCAATTCTCTCCGAACACGGACCGTATCTCGATCGACTTCGCGCCCGACGAGGGCGGGGGCTGCGCACTCGCCTTCACGCACGAGGGGCCCGACATCGCCGCCGAGCTTGCGCAGCGCGCGCCGGGCGACGCCGGCCAGACCGAACGCGGCTGGCGCCAAATGCTCGACGTCGTCGCTGCGGCGCTTGCGCGATGAGCGGGAAGCCGGGCCATTTCATCCGTATCGAACGCCGCTTCGACGTGTCGCCCGAGCGCTTGTTCGATGCGTGGGTCGATCCCGGGATCGCGCGGCGCTGGCTGTTCACGTCGCCGGACAGCGAAACGAACGCCACCGACCTTGATCCCAAGGTCGGCGGCGTGTGGCGGGTCACCGACCGCCGCGGGGGCGTCGACTACGCCGCCCATGGCGAATATCTCGCCATCGATCGGCCGCACCGGCTCGTCTTCACGATGACGATGCCGCAATTCTCGTCCGACATCGATCGCATCACCATCGAGATCAGGCCCGACGGCGACGGCGCCGTCCTCACCCTGCTGCACGAGAGCGCGCCGATCGACACGCTGACGAAGCCGGAGGACTGGGGCCCCAAAGGCCAGGACCAGATGAAGGACGGCTGGGGCAAGATGTTCGATGGGCTCGCCCGGCTGCTCGCCTGAGACGGCGCAAAAAGGCGCCGCCCTCGACGACAAGGGCGGCGCTTGAGGAACCGGCGAGCGAAGGCCGCTAGGGATGGCCTGCCCCGCTTAAGGGGCGTCTCTCCGGCGATGGAGGCCTTAGCGCCGCGGCGGGGCCGGCGGCGCGGGCGCGACGGGAGGCGCCGGGGGCTCGGGCATAAGCGGCGCCTCGAACCGGACGCGGCCGTCGCCATTGCCGTCGCCGGCGTCGAAGAAGCGCAGCTGCTGGGCGCGGAACTCGGCGCGCGACAACGCGCCGTCGCCGTCTGCGTCAAATTCCTCGCTGCTTCCGATCATCATGATGAACACTGGAGGACGGGGTGGGTGCGGCGGCGCGGGCGGCGCGGCCGCACCGGTGGGCGGCTCTGCACCGCGCCGTTCAACGACGACGACCCGGCGCTCTTCGCGCCGCTCGACGTGGACTGGTTCTCCATCCGGCGCAGCGTGCTCGATCAGGTCGTCGTGTGCCGCTCGGTGGTCGGCGCCATCCAGCTTGCCGTCACCGTTGGCGTCGAGTTCGTCGAACATGCGGTCTGCTTCAGCTTGCGCCTCCGCGCGCGTCACCCACCCATCGCGGTCCGCATCGATGCGTCCCAGATCGGAAACATGCTCTTGGTGGCGGACCACCATGCGTTCCACGCGCCGTTCTTGGGCGAACGCCATCGTGGTGGCGGCGGCGCAGATACCTAGCCCTATAATCAGTCCGACTCTCATCTGGCTCCCTCATATTTGCGCGCCTGCGGCCGGCGTCGCTCGGGCGCACCCTTGCGGGGTTTCGTTGCGTGCGTGCGGCGGATTGCGTCACAGGCTTTCAGCGCTGAAACATGGCCGCAACACAAACCGACTGGAATCGGCTGCATGATCGCAGAGACCCTGCCCCGCGTTCTCATCGTCGATGACGACGCCGCCATCCGCGAGGGTCTTGCGGAGGTGTTCGAGCGCTCGGGGTTCGCCGCGGTCTGCGCGCCGAACGCCGCGGCGATGGACAAGATCCTGGCCGACCAGGGCGCAGATCTGGTGATCCTCGATCTGATGATGCCGGGGGAGGACGGGCTCTCTGCAGCGCGGCGCCTGGCCGGGCGCGGTTGGCCGCCGGTGATCATGCTGTCCGCGCTCGGCGACGACGCAGACCGCATCGTGGGGCTGGAGGTGGGCGCAGACGACTACATGGCCAAGCCCTGCAATCCGCGCGAACTTGTTGCGCGCGCCCGGGCCGTGCTCCGCCGCGCGCGCGACGGGGACGCCGCGGCGACGCGCGCGGAGGCCGTTCGCTTCGCTGGGTTTCGCCTCGATGTTGCGCGGCGCGAGCTCACCGACCCCGACGGCGTCCTTGTGGCGCTTTCCACCGGCGAGTTCAGGCTTTTGCGCGCATTTGTAGAGCGCCCCCAGCGCGTCCTGACACGCGAACATCTGCTCGATCTTGCGTTCGCCAACGACGGCGAGGTGTTCGATCGCGCCGTCGATGTGCAGGTGAGCCGGCTGCGCAAAAAGCTCGAACGCTCAGACCAGGGCGAACTCATCCGCACCGTCCGCGGCGAGGGCTACCTCTTCACCGCAAAGCCGACGCCGGGATGAGCGCGGCCAGACCACGCGGCCTGCCGATCGCGGCGCATCTCGCGCTTCTTGTCGCGCTGGTGTTCGCAACCGCGTTCGCGGTGACGGTGACGATCATCCTGGCGCTGCCGCCGCGGCCGCCGGATGTGATGCGCAGCGATCAGATCGTCTCCGACTTCATCGACGGTTATCGGGCTGCAGCGCGCACCGGGCGGGCGCCGCGCGGGGCGGGCATGCACTGGACGATCCATGAGGCCGCTCCGGCGATCCCGTCGCTTGCGGCGGCGGCGCCGGTAAAGGCTGATATAGCGCAGCGCCTCGACATCGCGCCGGATAAGGTCGCGCTGATGGGCGAATTCGTCCGCCGCGACACCGTCGTGTTCCGTGTCCAACGCACGCACGCCGAGCACATCCGCGAAATGGAGATGCACATCGCGACGGACATCGTGCGCGAGCCCCCCGTAGTGCCGCCCGCGCGCGAAACGCCTGCACCGACCCCGCCGCCGCCGCCGCGCGTCGTCGTGATCGGGCCGCCGGACGCGCCAGCGCCGCCCGCGCCGCCGGCGCCGCCTATCGTCTTCGCGCCCGCGCCGCCGAACGTCATTCTCCTCTCAGGCTTCACGCTTGCAGCGGAGCTGCCGTCCGGGCGCTGGCTTGAAATGCGGCAAGGTCGCAACGACGAAGAATTTGGCTGGATATTGCGGGCGGCGTTGATCGTCGGCGCGACGCTCCTTGTGCTGACGGCGCTGGCGCTCTGGTTTGCGCGGCGCTTGGCGCGGCCAATCCAGACGTTCGCTGCGGCCGTGCAGGCTGTCGGCGTGGATCCCAAGAGCGCCGCGGTCGCAGAGGAAGGCCCGCGCGAGTTGCGCAGCGCTGCCGGCGCGGTGAACGCGATGGCCGCGCGGCTGCGCGCGCTCGTCGCCGATCGCACGCAGACCCTGGCCACCGTCGCGCACGACATGCGCACGCCGTTGATGCGCCTTCGACTCGCTGCCGAGAACGCGGCGCCGGAACAGCGCGCACGCATCGCCAAGGAGGTGGCGGAGATGGAGGCGCTGATCGCTTCGTTCATTGCGTTTGCACGCGACGATTCGGCATCGGAGCGGCGCGTTCGTCTCGATCTCGCCGCGCTGCTGCAGAGCCTCGTCGACGACGAGGCGGAAGCCGGGCGCGACGTTCGTCTCGTCGGCGGGGAGGAGCGGCTCGTGATCATGGGCCAGCCGCTCGGCCTCAAACGCCTCTTCGCCAATCTGATCGACAACGCCGTCAAGTACGGCGCGCGCGCCGCGATCACCGTGCGGCGTGAGGACGCCGCAGTCGTGATCGATGTCGTCGACGACGGCGGCGGCGTGCCGGAAGACATGCGCGAAGCGATCTTCAAGCCGTTCGTGCGCCTGCATGGGCGCCACGGCGAGAATGTCAGCGGCGCAGGACTCGGCCTCACCGCCGCCCGCTCGATCGCGCGTGCGCATGGCGGCGACGTGATCGTGGCCGACAGCCCCCACGGCGCGCTCGTGCGCGTGCGCCTGCCGATCGAGGAGCCGATCAAGACTGCGGGGTGATCAATGGGTGGCGCCGCCGCCGTCAACCGCCTAGAACGTCCTCGAGGTGACGTATGCGGTATCGTAAACTCGGGGCGAGCGATCTGAGCGTGTCCGAGATCTCTTTGGGATCCTGGCTCACGTATGGATTAGATGTCGAGGCCAGGCAGGCGAAGGCCTGTCTCGACGCGGCGTTCGCGTGCGGGATCAATTTCATCGACACCGCGAACGTCTACGGGCGGGGCGCGGCTGAAGCATTCCTCGGTGAAGCGCTGCAAACTCGCCCGCGCGACAGCTACGTGCTCGCCACCAAGCTTTGGGGCGACATGGGTGGGGGCGATCGCGGGCTTTCGCGCACGCAGGTGTTCAAACAGATCGATGCATCGCTCAAGCGTCTGCGCACCGATTATGTCGATCTTTATCAATGCCACCGCTACGATCCGGACACGCCGCTGGAGGAAACCATGCAGGCGTTGACCGAGATCGTTGCTGCAGGGAAGGCCCGCTATATCGGGTTCAGCGAATGGAGCGCCGACCAGATCGCCTCCGCTTTCGCCATTCCCGACGTCGCGCGGTTCGTCTCCAGCCAGCCGCAATATTCTCTGCTGTGGCGCGAGCCTGAGAAGGACGTGATTCCGCTGTGCAAGCGCAACGGCGTATCGCAAATCGTGTGGTCGCCGCTGGCGCAGGGCGTGCTGACTGGCAAGTACAGCGTCGACACGCCGCCGCCACAGGACTCGCGCGCGCATTCCGCGTCCGGCGCCGCTTTCATTGAGCGTTGGCTGCGCGGCGGGGTGCTGCGTGCGGTGGACGCCCTGAAGCCGCTGGCCGGGCGCGCCGGCGTGTCGCTGGCGCAATTCTCTTTGGCCTGGGTGCTGCGCGAGGAGAACGTCGCCTCCGCCATCATCGGTGCGAGCCGCCCGGAGCAAGTAGAAGAGAATGCTGCGGCGTCGGGTCTGTCGATCGACCCTGCGCTCTTCGCGGAAGCCGAGGCGATCGCGACGCCGCGCCGGGGCTAGGTCGAAGCGCCGGCGCCGATCGTAAACGTCGCAAGCGTTGCAGCGTCTTCTGCAGCGCCGATGGCGAGAACGCTCGACGCCGGGAGGCTGCAGTTGCCGGCGGGCGCATTGTGCAGCGCGGGGACTGTTTCGTCGTTGCAGGCGCGCACGCTCCAGCGCACCAGCGTGGTGCCAGCGGAAGCGCCGAGCGCATGGAGCGTCTCCGCCTCCGCCCCAGTCGCCGCGATGCGCAATGGGCCGATCGGCGCCATCGCGCCGTTCATCGGTTCAATCGTCAGGTAGTAGAAGGTGGGCTGCGCGCCCTGGCGGGGCGGGGCCCAGGAGAACAAGCCGCCGCCTGATCCGCCCGGCTGCGCGCTGAGCGTGGTCGGGGGATTTGGACGTTGCGCCACGATGGTCGGGCTCCCGCTCCGCGGCGCCGCGCGTTCTTGGCCGGCGAAGGCGGCGCAGGCGCTGAGCGCCAGGCTCGCTGCGCCAAGCGCGGCGGCGATCCGCCATGTCGATCTGCGTTTGGCGTTCCGGCGATGCGATGTGCCGCGCGGCATGGTGGTGCTCCCTTCGGCGCCCGATGCGCCGTCCCTCGGTCGCGTCACCAAAGCCCTGTGCGCAGCAGGCGCGCCGTGTCCGTGGTCACGCGCGCGAAAGGTAGGAAGGTCGGACTGAACCGACGCCACGGGCCGCGCTCACGCGCGGTTCATCGCTATTCCGCGGCGGCCTGCTTTTCGCTGGAGCGCACACCGCGCAGATGCTCCGCGATCAAAAAGGCAAGATCGACAGCCTGCTGGCCGTTCAGTCGCGGATCGCAATGCGTGTGGTAGCGGTCTGACAGGTTTTCTTCGGTGATCTCCTGGGCGCCGCCCAGGCACTCAGTGACTTGGGCGCCCGTCATCTCGACGTGCACGCCGCCGGGATAGGCGCCTTCGGCCGGCAGCGCCTCCATGAAGGTGCGCACTTCGGACAAGATCCGCTCGAAGGGGCGTGTTTTGTAGCCGCCCTGCGTCTTGAGCGTGTTGCCGTGCATCGGGTCGCAGGACCAGACTACCGCGCGCCCTTCGCGGGCCACGGCGCGCACAAGCTGCGGCAGACAGGCCGCCGCCTTGTCCGAGCCGAAGCGCGTGATCAGAGTCAGCCTACCGGGGTCGTTCTCGGGGTTGAGCACATCGATGAGGCGAAGAAGGTCGTCCGGCTCCAGCGTTGGGCCGCATTTCATTCCAATAGGGTTCTTGATCCCGCGGGCGAATTCGATATGGGCGCCGTCGAGCTGACGCGTGCGATCCCCGATCCAGACAAAATGCGCGCTGGTGTCGTACCAATCGCCGCTGGTGGAATCGACGCGCGTCATCGCTTCTTCGAAGCCGAGCAGCAGCGCCTCATGCGAGGTGTAGACGTCCACCTGCTTCATCTGCGGCGCGGTCTCTGGCGTGATCCCGCACGCGGCCATGAAATCGAGCGCTTCGGTGATGCGGTTGGCGAGTTCCTCGTAACGCCGGCTTTGCGGGGAGCCGGCGACGAAATCCAGCGTCCACCGGTGAACATTGTGCAGATCCGCATAACCGCCGGCCGCGAAGGCGCGGATCAGATTCAGCGTCGCCGCCGACTGGCCATACGCCTTGAACAGGCGCTCCGGATCTGGAATGCGCGCTTCGGGCGTGAATTCCATCCCGTTGATGTTGTCGCCGCGATAGGAGGGCAGCGTGACGCCGTCCCGGGTCTCTGTCACGTCGCTGCGCGGTTTGCCGAATTGCCCGGCCATCCGCGCCACCTTCACCACCGGCTTGGCCCCGGCGAAGGTGAGCACGACCGACATCTGCATGAGCGCGCGAAAAGTGTCGCGAATGTTGTTGGGGTGGAATTCCTTGAAGCTCTCGGCGCAATCGCCGCCCTGAAGCAGGAACGCCTTGCCGCCGGCAACCTCCGCAAGTCGTGCCTTCAGATTGCGGGCCTCGCCGGCGAAGACCAGCGGCGGATAGCTCTTGAGCGCCTCCTCGACCCGCGCCAGGTGCGCGGCGTCGGGATAGTCCGTCGGGACGTGCTTGGCGGGTCGAGCGCGCCAGCCGCTGGGGGTCCATTTTTGCTGCATCGCAGCGAGTTTAGCGCGAATGCCCGGCCCGGGGAAACGGCGCGGCGCCGCAGGCTTTCTGAACCGCGCGTTAGGGCTCAGAATGCGCTGGGAGGATATCCGCATGGGCATAGAGGTGCGGCCAAGCGGCCAGGCGTTCGGCGCCGCCATCTTCGGCGTGGACCTATCCAAGCCGGTGGGAGACGGGCCCGCCGCGGACATCCGCGCCGCCTGGCTTGATCATCAGGTCATCGCGCTTCCCGACCAGACGCTGACGCTGGAGGATCTGGAGCGCGCCTCGCTGGCGTTCGGGCCGTTCGGCGCCGACCCGTTCATCGCGCCCATCCCCGGCCATCCTCACGTCATCTGCGTGAAGCGCGAAGCGGACGAACAGACGCCGATCTTCGCCGAAGTCTGGCACAGCGACTGGAGTTTCCGCTCGACGCCGCCGGCCGGGACGATGCTCTATGGCGTGGAGATCCCGCCCGTCGGGGGCGACACGCTCTTCGCGGACCAATACGCGGCGTACGAGACGCTGGACGACGCAATGAAGGCGCGCATTGCGTCGCTGCACGGCGTGCATTCCGCGGCGCGCGGCTACGCCAAGGAAGGTCTCTACGGCGATCGGGACAAAGGCCGCTCAATGGACATCCGCCCGAGCGACGACGCCAAGCAGACGCAGACCCATCCGCTGGCGCGGCGGCACAGCGAAACCGGCCGCACGGCGCTCTTCGCCAATATGGGCTATGTCCAGGCCATCGATGAACTACCCGCGGACGAAGGGTGGGCGCTGCTGCTGGGCCTTTTTCAGCACCAAACGCAGGACGCTTTCGTCTATCGCCATACGTGGGCGCCCGGGATGGTGACGCTGTGGGACAATCGCTGCGTCATCCATAAGGCGACGGGCGGCTATGAAGGCCATCGCCGCGTCTTGTGGCGCACGACAGTCGACGAGCGACCATCCTGATTTACGCCCGATGGGCATTGGCGGCGAACCTCAGGGCTCGCCTTGGACAATCGGCTCACCCCGCGCCTCTTTGTAGGCGCTGGCGACGATCGGCGCCGCCCAATAGGGCTGAAACCAACGCCTGAGCCAGGGATCGCCGCCTGAGAACGCATCCGCCTCCGCGGCGAAAGACACCTGTTCGCGCACCGTCTCCAGCGGCGCGGTGCGCGCCAGCGGCCCAACGTGTGCGCGCACCGCGGTCAGCAATGCAATGAGCGAGTCCACATAGGCGCTATCCCGCATGACCGCGCCGTGACCCGGCACGAGCATCGCGAAATCAAACATTTTCAAGCGTCCCAGCGTTTCAATCCACTGCTCGGGATAGGCGCCGAAGCCGAACGGGATCGGCGCGACGACGATGTCGCCGGTGATCAGCACGCGCTGGCGCGGCGTCCAGACAACAGCGTCGCCGTCCGTGTTCGCGCGTCCCAGGAAGAGCACTTCGACAGGCGCGTCGCGGTCCGGGATCACCAACCGGTCTGTGAAGGTCTCCATCGGCGCCATCCGGGCTGCGTCGGCATCGGCGAGATCGTACGCGTGCTGCGCCACCTCGCGCGCCGCTTGCGCGTAGCCGGCGCGAATGCGGTCCTGGAATTGCGTGTCGGCAGCACGTTCCTGCAGGAATGCGACGCCCGCTTCGAGATTCTGCAGGATCGCGCGATCGTTTTCCTCATCGCCCGTCGGCATGAAACGCGCCGTCGCCGGATCGGAGAGGTGCGCCCGGGTCGGCGCAGTGGAGATCGTGCGCGCGTCCGGCCAGCGCGCCAGCATCGTGCGCAACCCCAACACGTGGTCGCCATGCCAATGCGTGATCACGATCGCCTTCACCGGTTTGTCCGAAACGCCAGACAGCATTGCGATGATGCGTTCGGCTGCAGCAGGCGTGCCGCCCGCGTCGACCAACACAAAACCGTCGCTCTGCTCGATCGCGGCGACGTTGCCGATCGGCTGCACGTGAAAGGGCTGCGGCGACGCGAAGACGGTGATCCTCGGATCGATCCGGGTCGGCTCCTGGAGATAGCCGTCTGCGGGCGTCGTCAGCGCGTTAGCCGGAGAGGCCGCCCGCGGAAGATCGGCCGTGTCCGGCCTGACAGCGCACGCGACAAGCAAGGCACACGCCAGAACGATTAGAATCGGTCGCATCGCGACAGTCTGTATTGCGCCGGCGCGCGGCGCATCAGCGCTGCGACGAAGCTCCGATCACGCCGGCACGAACTGCAAGGCGACGCCGTTGTTGCAATAGCGCAGTCCCGTCGGGCGCGGTCCGTCATTGAAGACGTGACCCTGGTGTCCGAGGCAGCGCGCACAATGATATTCCGTGCGCGGATAGCCGATCAGATGGTCGGTCTTCGTGCCGTGGTTCTCGGCGAGGATTTGGTAGAAGCTCGGCCAGCCGGTGCCGGACGCGTACTTCCACTCCGATCGGAACAGCGGCAGCGCGCACCCGGCGCACACAAAGGCGCCTGCCCGGTGCTCTTCCAGCAGAGGGCTCGTGCCCGGACGTTCGGTGCCCTCGCGCCGGAGCACCTGGTAAGCAGGCGCGCTCAGCCGCTCTCGCCATTGGGCGTCGGTCATCCGTCGCCAGGACGAACCCGCGAAGCGCGCCTCGTTGGCGTCGCTCTCCGGCTCGTCGCCCGCCGCGGAGCATGCAGCCCCTGACACCATGAGCGCGCCGGCGCTCAGAAGCAGCGTTCGTCTGTTCATGCCCATCGATACGCCGATGGCCGCCTTGCGGTTTCGTCCCTTGACGACCGGGGTCAAGCCAACTACCTTTGTTTTGCAAGGTAGCTTACACAACCCATGGAAGACCGCTTCCCCGCCGTCCGAAAGGGACTTCTGGAGTTTGCGCTCCTGCGGATCATCGCGGGGGCGCGGGTCTATGCGGCCGACATCCTGTCCCGGCTCGCCGACACCGAGTTCGCGACCCAGGAAGGCACGCTCTACCCGCTGCTGGCCAAGCTCCGGCGCGAGGATCTGGTGGACCATGAGTGGGTGGAGTCCGGCGCGGGTCCGCCGCGCAAATACTACGCGCTCACGGAAAAGGGCGCGGTCCGGCTGAAGGAGCTTACCGCGTACTGGGAGCGTCTGAACAGCGACCTGGAGGATCTGGGGCGATAAATGGAACGCGTCATCACCATCAACCTGAACGGCAACGCCTACCAGCTCGACGAGAGCGCGTGCGCATCGCTGCAGGCCTATCTCGACCGCGCGGGGCGCGCCCTCGCGACCAATCCGGACAAGGACGAGATCATCCGCGATCTTGAGCAGGCCATCGCCGACAAAGCGCGCGCCTTTCTCTCTAGCGCGAAGAGCGTTCTTTCGAAGTCCGAGGTGGAGACGATCCTCAAGGAGATGGGCCCGGTCGAAATCGACGGCGATCCCGGCGCTGGCGCGGATGCGGACGATCGAACCGAGCCGCCCGGCGCCGCGTTTGACGAGGACGTCCGCGCGCGTCCGCGCAAGCGTCTCTATCGCTTGCGTGACGACGCCGTCATCGCCGGCGTCAGCTCTGGCATGTCGGCTTACTTCGACATCGACGTCTGGATCATCCGAATCCTCTGGATCATCGCGACGTTCCTCACCGGCGGCGGCGCCCTGTTGGTCTACCTCGTGCTGATGTTCGTCATTCCCTCGGCGAACACGAGCGCGGAATGGGCCGAAGCGCGCGGCGTGCCGCATACGGCGCACGGCGTCATCGAAGAGGCCAAGCGGCGCTACGCAGAATTTGAACAGGATGGCGGCGTGCGCGGCGCATGGCGCCGGCGCCGCCGCGACTTTCGCCGCTGGCGCAAAGAACACGGGCCGTTCTTCTACGGACCACCGCCGCGGCCCGCGCCCCCGCCGGTGAAGCCCGCCGGCTACTTCACGCGCTTCATCGCGGGGATTTTCGCGTTCGTGTTCTCCTTGATCGGCGCGGCGCTGACGATCGCGTTCCTGGTGGCGTTATTGTCGCTTGTGGCGACCGGGGCGGTGCTGGGCTGGATTCCGCCGATCGGGGCGCCTGTTTGGCTCATGATCGTGATCCTCTGCATCGTATTTGCGGCGATCTCGACGCCCGTGCGCGCCATTCGTCACGCCTCCTACGCAACCGTGCGCGGCTATGACCAACACCCCGGCGACGGCGTCTGGCATAGCCTCGCCACCATCGCGCTCATCGGCGCGTTCGTCTGGCTCGCCTGGTCATACTGGCCCGACGCGCGCGCCTGGATGGAAGCCTTCCCCGATTCCGTCCCGGCTCTCAGGATCGAGGTCGGCCAATAGCTCCACGCCTGACTGCTCCGGTCGCTCGTGGTTTCAACACACATGCAAGAGCGGCCGGGGCGTCTTTTTCAGGCGCCGCACAGGGAGAGACACATGATCCGCGCAATCTCCATGATCGACATCGAAGGCGCAATCGGCGCGGCCATCGGTCTTCTCACGGAGACGATCCTGGCGATCGCGGGTCTGGTGGACCAGCCGGACAGACGAAGCGAGCAGCCTTTCGAGGTTGAACTTTAGTTTTGTCTAGCGTTAAATGTTCTTCCAATCTGGAGGAACGCAGCATGAGCGACCACTTCCGCCCCACGCTCTCGTCGGCCTTGTGCTACCGCGACCCCAAAGCCGCGTTCCGCTGGCTTGAGGACGCATTCGGCTTCGAGCCGACAATGGCCATCCTCGATGCGGAGGGAAACCTCGTTCATTCCGAGATGCGTTTTGGCGACGGCCTGATCATGGTCGGCTCGGAATGGAGCCCGATGCACAAGAGCCCGCGTTCGATCGATGGCCTGAACACGCAGACGGTCCACATTCAGCTCAACGACGATATCGACGCGCATTGCGCGCGCGCGCGCGCCGCCGGCGCCGTCATCGCGCAGGAACCGGAAAACCAGTTCTACGGCGATCGCACCTATCGCGCCGTCGATCTTGAGGGACATATCTGGACGTTCGGCCAGACGGTGGCCGAGATGAGCGCCGAGGAATGGGACAAGGCCGGCGGCTTCGTCACCAAGACCCGACTCGATTGATGCGCGCACGCCGCGCACAGCTCGACCGGACGCTCGCCGCGCTGGCCGACCCCAATCGTCGCCTCGTCGTGGATCTGCTCCGACGGGGGCCAATGCGCGCGGGCGACATCGCGGACAAGGCCGGCCTTTCCCCGCCCGCGATGAGCCGCCATCTGCGCGCGCTGCGCGCCGCCGGCCTGGTGGAGGAAACCCATCCGGAATTCGACGCGCGCGTGCGCATATACGCGCTCAATCCCAAACCCATCGCCGCGCTGCGCGTGTGGCTGGAAGAAACCGAAACGCTGTGGACGACACAGCTCGCGGGCCTCAAATCCTACATTGAAAGGGAGGGGTGAATGCCGCGCCCGAAATCCGGCGCCGGTCACGAGCGCTTGCGCGCGCTCGCCCTCTCACTCCCGGACGTAGAGGAGAAACCGCATTTCGACGCGACCTCGTTCCGCGTGCGCGGAAAGATCTTCGCGACCGTGGGCGAGAGCAAAAGCGCCGACGAATGCGTGCTCAAGATGGCGCCCCACCTCCAGCAGGCGATGATGGAAGCGCACGGCGATGCCTTTCGTCCCGCAGCCGGCGCCTGGGGCCGCTCCGGCTGGACACACATCGTCATCCCTCGCTTGCCGCCGCGCGTGTTCGAAGATTTGACAGTGTCGGCCTGGGCGCTCGTGGCGCCAAAAAAGCTCGTCGCCGCGCACAAAGAAACGCTCGCCCGCTCATGAGCTCCGCCATCCTTGTCGCGTTGCGGATCAAGGCTGCGCCCGCGCGCGTCTTTGATGTATTCACCCGCGAGATCGGCGCCTGGTGGGCGCCCAACAGCCTCTTCCGCTTCACGCCGCGCGCGCCCGGCACGTTGGCGTTCGAGCCAGGCGTTGGCGGACGCTTCACCGAGACGTTGGAGAACGGCAAGGTGTTCGAGATCGGCCGGATCACTGCCTGGGCGCCGCCGAACCACCTCGCATTCACGTGGCGCCAAGCCACGTTCGCGCCCGACCAGGAGACGCATGTCGAGGTGCGGTTCGAGCCTGTCGGCGACGAAACACGCGTGACCGTCGAGCACCACGGCTGGGACACGGTCCCGCAGAACCACGCGGCGAGGCACGCGTTCCCGGACCACATCTTCCTGACGCGGCATGGGGCGTACTGGCAAACGCTGCTCGGCCGGCTCGCGGCGCACAGCAGCCCCTAGTTTATTCCTGCGGCGGGGTCGTTGTTTGCTCGGTCGCGGTCTCGGCGGCGACGACGGGCTGTTCCTCAGCCTGAGCGGCCTCTTCCTGCGCGACGCGGCGGCAGCGCTGGCGCTGAATACGGGAGCCGACATTGGTCGTGCGGCAGCGATTGGCGAAGTGCGGATTCTCGCCCATCCGGCCGAACGGCTGCGCGCTTTGATTCACCATTTCCTGACGGAACGGCGGCGGCGGATGACCGTTCGAGAACTCCCCACCAGTCGACTGAAAAAAGCCGATAAAGATGAGATCAAGCATAGCCGGCTCCTAGCAAAGCGGGGCCCGATCAAAGACGGGCGCGTCGCGCCTGCGGCGTGCGTGCGCGATGAGCCACCTTCTCCCTTCGGAAGCGTCCAGGCAAGCGGGCGCTGGGATCATGGATCCATCAGCCGACGCCTCGCGCCTGGCGACCCGATCAGCTGCCGTTGGTTCCGCCAGAGCGTTGCAGGTAGCGCATGGCGTCGCGCGTCTCCTGGTCCTGTTGGACATTCCCGCGTCTGCAGGTGACCAAGGAGGACAGGCGTGTGCCGGTGATACGGCGCTGGCGGCAGCGCCGGGGCTCGGCCTCCTCGGCGTTCGCCTGTTGCTGCGTCTCGGTTTGCGCGGCGGCGGGTTCCGTCGGCTGCTCGACAGCGGGCGCGCCGGCGACGGCTTGGAAGAGCGTCACAAAGAGCAGATCGATCATGAAGGCCTCGCAAATTCGACTATGGTTCGCCGCTACCACCGTGGCGTAGAGAAGGCTACACAAATTCGGTGGATCGCGCAGTCGGCGGCTGTATGCCGGAACCGTCGGCGGGGTTTGAGCCGGAATCGCCCATGAGCGACGATCTTTTCCAGGCCGCAGGGCTTGATCGCACGGCGCCGACGCCCTTGGCGGATCGGCTGCGCCCGAAGCGGCTCGCCGACGTCGTGGGCCAGGACCACCTGCTAGCGGCGTCAAGCCCGATCGGACGCATGCTGGCGCAGAAGCGGCTCGCGTCGATGATCCTGTGGGGGCCGCCAGGCGTCGGCAAGACCACCATCGCGCGTCTGCTCGCGGAAGAAACCGACCTCGATTTCCAACAGATCTCGGCGGTGTTCTCGGGGGTCGCGGACCTGCGCAAGGTGTTCGATGCGGCAAGAGCCCGCCGGGCCGCGGGAAAAGGCACGCTGCTCTTCGTCGATGAAATCCATCGCTTCAATCGGGCCCAGCAGGACGGGTTCCTCCCGTTCGTGGAGCAAGGCGTCGTCACGCTCGTCGGCGCCACCACGGAGAACCCAAGTTTCGAGATCAATGCCGCACTCCTCTCGCGCTGCCAGGTGTTCGTGCTCAAGCGGCTGGATGTTGGAGCGCTTGCGTTGCTGTTGGAGCGCGCCGAAGCGCTGCTGGGCAAGCCGCTGAAGCTCGCGGCAGACGCGCGCACCGCTCTGTGCGATCTGGCCGACGGCGACGGGCGCTATCTGCTCTCACTGGCGGAGGAAGTGTTTGCGCTTGATCCGCCGGCGCCGATCGCAGCGGCAGAGCTCGGGCAGCTCCTGCAGAAGCGCGCGCCCGTTTATGACAAGGATCGCGAGGAGCACTACAATCTCATCTCCGCGCTGCACAAAAGCATTCGCGGCAGCGACCCGGACGCCGCGCTCTACTGGCTCGCGCGCATGGTGATCGGCGGCGAGGATCTTCTCTTCGTCGCGCGCCGTCTCGTGCGCGCGGCTGCGGAAGATGTCGGACTTGCCGATCCCACCGCGCTGCTGATCGCCAACGCCGCCAAGGACGCCGTGCATTTCATCGGCTCGCCCGAAGGCGAATTACATCTGGCGCAGGCGGTGTTGCATCTGGCGACGGCGCCCAAATCCAACGCCGCCTACACCGCCTGGAAAGCCGCTAAAGCCGCCGCGGGCGAAACCGGGACGCTGATGCCGCCCAAGCACATCCTGAACGCGCCGACGAAGCTCATGGGCGATCTCGGCTATGGCAAAGGCTACGACTACGATCACGAGACGCCGGACGGCTTCTCCGGGCAAACCTACTTCCCCGACGAGATGCCGCGTCGCCGTTTCTATCAGCCCACGGACAGAGGCCGCGAAGCCGCCATCAAGGAGAGGCTGGAGCGCTGGTCGGCGCTGCGCGCCCGGCGCGCGAAGGATCAATAGGCGCGCGGCCCGCGCGCCGGCCTAAACAAACGACGATCGTCGCTTCCGTTGCCGACGCCGGCTCGCTAACCTGTGGATAAAGGCAGGGGTTCTCGATGATTTTCCGTACCTTGACCGCCCTGGCGGCGCTCACGCTCGTGTCCGCCGCCGCCGCCCAGGCGCCGAGCGAGCGCCCCACCACCTTCCGCCCGGCCGACGTGTTCGCGCTCGAGTACGCCAACGACCCGCAGATTTCGCCGGATGGGCGTCGCGTCGCCTATGTCCGCGTCTCCGCCGACATCATGACAGACCGGTTCCGGCGGGCGATCTGGCTCGTCGATGCAGACGGCGGGGCGCATCAGCCGCTGGTGCAGGGCGCGGGCAGCTATTCCTCGCCTGTCTGGTCGCCGCGCGGCGACCGGATCGCCTACCTCGCCAACGAAGAACGCCGCGCCGAGGTGCGCGTGTATTATCCGGATACGGCGCAATCGGCGACGCTGGCCCGCCTGCCCGCCGGGGCCAACAATCTCACCTGGTCGCCGGACGGCGCGTCCCTGGCGTTCCAGATGTTCGTGGCCGAACAGCCGCCGCAGCCCGCCGCGTTGCCGCGCAAGCCGGAAGGCGCTGAATGGGCGGCGCCCGCACGCGTCGTCGACGGCGTGGTCTATCGCTTCGACGGCCAGGGGTATCTGCCGAGCGGCTACACGCAGATCTTCGTCCTGCCGTCGGACGGGGGCACGCCGCGGCAGCTCACCTTCCAGGCGCGCAATCACAATGGGCGGCTTTCCTGGTCGGCTGATGGGGGGACGCTTTATTTCTCCGCGAACGCCGAAGACGGCTGGGAGTACGAACCGGTCGAGAGCGCCGTCTACTCGCTTGATCTTGATACGCTTGATCTGCGCCGCCTCACCGACCGGCGTGGCGGCGAAGACGCGCCCACGCTCTCACCCAACGGGCGCCGCCTCGCCTATGTCGGCTTCGATGACCGCGAGCAGGGCTATCAGGTCACGGAGCTCTACGTGGCCGACGCGGACGGGGCCAATCCGCGCGCCCTCACGCGTTCGCTCGACCGCGACGTGCAGAACCCGCAATGGGCTGGAAACTCGGCGCTCTATTTCCTGTTCGACGATCGAGGCGTGACCAAGCTCGGCCGCGTCGACGTGAACTCGGGCCGCGTCTCCACAGTGCTTGAGGGCGTAGGCGGCACCGATCTCGGGCGCCCGTACACCAGCGGCGCGTTTTCGGTGAACGCTCAAGGCCGCTTCGCAGCGACCATCACCAATCCGCGTCGGCCCGGCGACGTTGTCGCCGGCGGCGCCGGGCGCACGCGCGACCTTACCGCGCTCAACGCCGATCTCTTCGCGGGCCGCATACTTCCCGATGCGGAGCACATCGTGGCGCGTTCCACAGCCGATGGGCGCGAGATCGACGCCTGGGTGGTGCGTCCACCGAATTTCGATCCGAACCAGCGCTATCCGCTGCTGCTCGAAATCCACGGCGGACCTTTTGCGGCGTACGGACCGGTGTTCTCCGCCGAAGTGCAGATGTTCGCGGCCGCCGGCTACATTGTCGTCTACGCCAATCCGCGGGGCTCGACCTCCTATGGCGGCGAGTTCGGCAATCTCATCCACCACGCCTACCCAAGCCAGGATTTCGACGACCTGATGAGCGTTGTCGACGAAGTCATCCGCCGTGAGCCGGTGGATCCGGAGAAGCTCTTCGTCACCGGCGGATCGGGCGGCGGCGTGCTCACGGCATGGATCGTCGGCTCCACGGACCGCTTCGCCGCAGCGATGGTGCAAAAGCCGGTGATCAACTGGACAAGCTTCGTCCTGACCGCCGACTTCTATCCCTTCTTTGCACGCTACTGGTTCGGCGAAATGCCATGGGCGGACGGCGCCCAGGAGCGCTATTGGGCGCGCTCGCCGCTGTCGCGGGTCGGCAACGTAACCACGCCCACCGCGGTGATGGTCGGCGAAGAGGATTACCGCACGCCGGTCTCCGAAGCGCAGCAATATTACCAGGCGCTGCGGCTGCGGCGCGTGCCGACGCGCCTCATCCTCATCCCCGGCAGCCCGCACGACATCGCCCAGCGACCGACAGGCATGATCGCCAAGGTGACCAACACGCTCGCCTGGTTCGCCGAGCATGGGGGGCCGCAGCTGGACGGCGCTGCCGAGAGCGCCCAGACGCGCTAAGCTCGCGCATGGTGAACAAGACAAAGCGCCCCCTCCCCCTTGCGGGGAGGGGTAGGGGTGGGGGGCGTGAAGGTGGAAACGCTGACCGCGCAGTTGCGCCAAGCTCTCAAGGCCCCTCACCCCCTACCCCCTCTCCGCCAGGGAGAGGGGGACTCGTTCTCCTGCACGAGGACGCCCACGTCCTCGCGTTCGACAAACCGTCCGGCCTTGCGGTGCAGGGCGGATCGGGCGTGTCCGAAAGCCTGGAGGGCATGCTCGCCGCGTTCGCGAAATCGAACGGCAAGCGCCCGCGCCTCGTCCACCGGCTCGACCGCGAGACCAGCGGCGTCATCGTCGTCGCGCGCACCAAGCCCGCCGCCGCTTTCCTCTCTCAGGCGTTCGCCGAGCGGCGGGTGGAGAAGCGCTATCTGGCGATCGTCTGCGGCGGGGCGCCGGCGCCGCCGCACGGCGTCATCGACCTTGCTCTTCGGAAAACCAAGCGCGACGGCGTCGACGTCATGCAGGTCTCGCCTCAGGGGCTCGTCGCGCTGACGCGGTACGAGACCGTGGCCGCTACGCCGCACGCCGCACTCGTCTCGCTCGATCCAGAGACCGGGCGGATGCACCAATTGCGCGTCCACCTCGCCGCCATCGGCCGTCCGATCGCTGGCGACGGCAAGTATGGCGGCCTCTTCTCCATCGCCGGGAATCAAACTCCGCGGTTGCTGCTCCACGCCGCGGCGCTGCGGATTCCCCATCCAGACGGCGGCGAAAGGCGGTTCGAAGCGCCGGCGCCGGAGGACTTCATGCGGGCCGCGGCGGCGCTCGGCCTTGCGGGCTGAGCTGGCGCGCAAGGGCGCAATTCCACCGTCGCGCAAACCGGCTTAGATACGCCCCATGCAATCTCTTCTCCTGGTCGCGGTCGGCGGGGCCGCCGGCGCGCTTGCGCGGTACGGAGTGGGGGCGCTGGCGGTGCGACTGGGCTTATCCGGGTTCCCGTGGTCCACGCTCGCGGTGAACCTGATCGGAGGGTTCGCCATGGGGCTGCTGGCGGGCTGGCTGGCTGAGGGCTCGCCGGCGTTGCGGCTTCTGTTCGGAGTCGGCGTTCTTGGCGGCTTCACCACCTTCTCCGCCTTCTCCATCGACGTCGTGCGCCTTCTGCAGGGCGATCAATGGGCGGCGGCGCTCGGCTACGTACTGGTCTCTGTGATCGGCGCGATCGGGGCATGTTGGCTCGGCCTGCTCGTTTCCAGGGGCGCGGGATGACCGGCGGCGTGACCCAGATCGTGGTCGAAGACGACGACGGCGAGGTGCGGCTCGACCGCTTCCTGCGCCGACGTGCGCCGCATCTGACGCAGGGCCAGATCGAGAAGCTGGTGCGCACCGGTCAGGTCCGAGTCGACGGCGCGCGGGCCAAGGCCAATGACCGCTTGCGCGCCGGCCAACGCGTGCGCATCCCGCCGCTCCCGGCTGAGACGCCGCGCGCGCCAGGCGGGGTCGCGCCGCGCGACGCCGCCCTCGCCCAAGGCCTCGTCTTGTTCAAGGACGACGATGTCCTCGTCCTCAACAAGCCGGCCGGCCTCGCCGCTCAAGGCGGCGCGCGGACGCCGCGCCACGTCGACGGCCTGCTGGATGCGCTGAAATTCGAGCGCGACGAGCGACCGAAGCTGGTGCATCGGCTCGACCGCGACACGTCGGGCGTGTTGGTGCTCGCGCGCCATGCACGGGCGGCCGCGGCGCTGGCGGCGGCGCTACGCGCCCGCGACGCGGACAAGATTTACTGGGCCATCGTCCTTGGCGCGCCGCGCCCGAGCGCTGGCGAGATCCGAGGCTGGATGCGCAAGGCGCCCGGCCCTGGCGAAGCGGATCGCGAAATGATGCGCCGCTGCGCGCAGAACGACGAGGGCGCAGTCTTCGCGGTCACGCACTACGTCACGCTCTCCGATGCGGGCGGCAAGGCGGCGTGGATGGCGCTGAAGCCCGAAACCGGGCGCACCCACCAGCTGCGCTTCCATATGGCCGAAATCGGCCATGCGATCCTGGGCGATCCGAAATATGTCGGCGATCGTCCCACGCCCGGTGGTCTGGCGAAGGGCCTGCACCTGCATGCGCGCGCGCTGCGCATTCCGCACCCGACCAAAGGCGTGCTCCAGGTGCAGGCGCCGCTGCCGCCGCACATGGAGGCGAGCTTCGCCGCTCTCGGCTTCGATGCGCGCAGCGCGCGCGATCCCTTCGCGGCGTTTGCATGAGCCCTGAAGCG
Source organism: Alphaproteobacteria bacterium (assembly GCA_016124255.1). Lineage (GTDB taxonomy): Bacteria > Pseudomonadota > Alphaproteobacteria > Caulobacterales > Aquidulcibacteraceae > CADEEL01. The sequence continues at coordinate 23,777 of WGOB01000073.1, forward strand.
ATCCTCGCGCAATCGTACAAACTGCTCGCGGCGGGCGATCCGCTGGCGGCGGAGACGGCGCTTGCGCCGCTCTGGAACGCCACGCCGGACAAGCCGCCGAAAGCAATGCACCTCCTCGCGCTGATCCGGCGTGCGCAGAACCGCCTGCCTGAAGCCGAGCAATGGCTTCGTTCGGCGATCGCGGCGGAACCGGGCGATCATGAAGCGCACTACAATCTCGGCGACCTGCTGCACGCCGCCGGCTCCCCCGACTCCGCCGTCGATTGTTTTCGCACCGCGCTGCGGCTTTCCCCGCAGCTCGACTTGGCGCGCCTTGGGCTGGTGCGCGCGCTGACGGCGCTGGCGCGCGGCGCTGAGGCGGAGCGTGAATCGCGCGCGTTGCTCGCGCGCAAGGTGACGCCTGAGGCGCTGCGTGCGCTCGGCGGCGCGCTGAACGCGCAAGGCCGCACGAAAGAGGCGCTCGAAGCCTTCGAGGAGGCGCTGCGCTTCCGTCCCGGTTATCTCGGCGCCCAGCACGACCGCGCGCTCGCGCTGCAAAAGCTCGGCCGCTCGGAGGAGGCTCTGAAGGTCTATGCCGAGACCGAGATGGCCGGCGTCACCGCGCCGGAGCTTGCGCTCTCCTGGGCGATGGCGCTCGTGGATCTCGGCCGTCTGCTCGATGCGGAAGAGGTGCTGGAGCGCGCTGTCGCGAAGACCCCGCATCATGTGCGCATGCAAGCCGATCTTGCGCGTCTGCGCTGGATGCGCTCGGGCGACCCTGAGACGTTCGCCGCGGACCTCGAAACCGCGGTCGCCGACCGCCCGGCCAACGAGCCGCTGCGCGCAGCGCTGGCGGAGCTGCTCTATCGCGCCGATTCCATCGATTATGCACAATCGGTGCTGCGCGACGGGCTCACCATATCGCCGGAAAGCGCGATCCTGTGGCGCATGCTGGGCTTCCTGCTGGATGAAAGCGGACGGCCGGAGGAAGCGGTGGCCGCGCTTGAGCGCGCTTTCTCATATGGACAAGACGCCGAGACGCGCCGCCATCTGGCGCACGCGCTGCTGCGCATCGGCGAGCCCGACCGTGCGCTGGAGCAAATCCGGTTCGGTCTCGGCCAGTCGGCGCACGACCAGATCTGGCTTGCGTATCTGCTCACGGCGCAACGCATGCGCGGCGACGCCGAGTACGAGCGCCTCTTCGACGTCAGCACGTGCGTGCGCGTGGTCGATCTCGCGCCGCCGGCGGGCTACCGCGATATCGCTACATTCAACGCCGCGATCGCGCCGCGGCTCGATGCGCTGCATGGGGTCGCGCACCATTCGCTCAATCAAACGATCCGCAACGGCACGCAGACGCTGCGCGATCTGAGCGAGGTCGGCGATCCGGCGATCGACGCTTTTCTGGCGCTGGCGAAAGAGGCGGTGCGCGACTTCGCCACGACGCTGCCGGACGAACCGTTTCATCCCTTCTTCGGCCGACGCCGCAACGACGTCGCCTTCAGCGGCGCGTGGTCCGTGCGGCTGCGGCCCGGCGGGCGCCAGATCAATCATGTGCACCCGAAAGGCTGGATCAGTTCGGCCTATTATGTGCGCCTGCCCAACACCGATCCCGCCGACCCCAAGCATGCGGGCTGGCTCAAACTCGGGGAGCCGCGGCTGCCGATCCCGAATTGCCCAGCGCTCGGTTTTATCGAACCCAGGATCGGGCGGCTTGTGCTCTTCCCGAGCTATTTGTGGCACGGCACGGAGCCGTTTGCGCGCGACGATCGCCTGACCGTCGCCTTCGACGCGGTTCCGGTATGAGCGCCCCGCCAAAACGGTTCTTCAAGGCTGCGCGCGTCGCCGAGACGGATGGCGGCGCGACGGTAGCGCTCGATGGGCGGTCGCTGCGGACGCCGGGCAAGCTCGCGTTCATCGTCCCGACGCGCGCGCTGGCGGAAGCGTGCGCGGCGGAGTGGAACGCGCAGGGCGATGCGATCATCCCGCACACGATGCCGCTGACGCGCCTCGCCAACGTCGCTATCGAGCGCACGCCGCAAACGCGGGACGCGCTCGTCGCGACCATCGCCAAGCATGGCGAAACCGATCTCCTGTGCCACCGCGCCGATGCCCCCGGGACGCTTGTCGCGCGCCAGAGCGCTGCTTGGGATCCGCTCGTCGCCTGGGCGGGCGACACGCTCTCCTTCCGTCCACGGATCGTCACCGGCGTCGCCGCCGCGCCGAACGACATCGCGCCGCTGTCGGAAGCGGCCGCCGCCCTCGACGATTTCCGCCTCACCGCGCTCGCCCACGGCGTCGGCCTCGCCGGCAGCGCGATCCTCGGCTTCGCGCTCCTCCGCGGACGCGTGGATGCCGCCGCCGCCTTCGACGCCGCCCACCTCGACGATCTCTTCCAGATCGAAACCTGGGGCGAAGACGACGAAGCCCGCGCGCGCCTGGAGAATATCCGTACCGAGATCAACGCCGTCGCGCGCTTTCTCACCGCGTTTGCCTCGCCGTAGCGCCCGCTCTACCCCAATCCCATCGCACCGGAGCTGAACGTCATCATGAAAGAGATCATCCACGCCCTCGAGCAAAAGCGCGAAGCCGCGCGCGCTGGCGGCGGCCAGCGGCGCATGGAGGCCCAGCACGCCAAAGGCAAGCTGATGGCGCGCGAGCGCATCGAGCTTCTGCTCGACGAAGGTTCGTTCGAGGAATTCGACATGTTCGTCGAACACCGCGCGCACGAATTCGGCATGGCGGAGAACAAGGTGCCGGGCGACGGCGTGGTCACCGGCTGGGGCACGGTGAACGGGCGCCTTGTCTATGTGTTCTCGAAGGATTTCACCGTGTTCGGCGGCTCGCTCTCCGGCGCCCACGCGCAGAAGATCTGCAAGGTGCAGGACATGGCCATGCGCTCAGGCGCGCCCGTCGTCGGCATCTTCGACGCCGGCGGCGCGCGTATCCAGGAAGGCGTGGAAAGCCTCGCCGGCTACGCCGACATCTTCATGAACAACATTCTTTCCTCCGGCGTCATTCCGCAGATCAGCGTGATCATGGGGCCGTGCGCCGGCGGCGATGTCTATTCGCCCGCGATGACCGACTTCATCTTCATGGTGAAAGACACGTCTTACATGTATGTGACGGGTCCTGACGTCGTGAAAACCGTGACGAACGAAACCGTCACCCATGACGAACTCGGCGGCTGGCGCGTGCACGCGGCCAAGTCCGGCGTCGCCGACGGCGCCTTCGAGAACGATTTCGAAGCGCTCGGCCAGATCCGCAGGCTGATCGATTTCCTCCCCGGTTCGAATCGCGACAAGCCGCCAACGCGGCCAAGCTTCGATGATCCCAAACGCGAGGAGCCCTCGCTTGATCGTCTGATCCCGGACAATCCCAACAAGCCTTACGACATGAAGGAGCTGATCGAGAAAGTCGCCGACGAAGGCGATTTCTTCGAGATCAGCCCGGACTTCGGCAAGAACATCGTCACCGGCTTCGGCCGCATGGATGGCGCCCCTGTCGGCTTCGTCGCCAACCAGCCGATGAGCCTCGCCGGCGTGCTCGACATCGACGCGAGCCGCAAGGCCGCGCGCTTCGTGCGCTTCTGCGACGCGTTCAACATCCCGATCATCACCTTCGTCGACGTGCCAGGCTTCCTTCCCGGCACCAAGCAGGAGCAGGGCGGCCTCATCAAGCACGGGGCCAAGCTCTTGTTCGCCTACGGCGAAGCGACCGTGCCGAAAATTACGGTGGTGACGCGCAAGGCCTATGGCGGCGCCTATGACGTCATGAGCTCCAAGCACCTGCGCGGCGATTTCAATTACGCGTGGCCGAGCGCGGAGATCGCGGTGATGGGCGCCAAAGGCGCCGTCGAGATCATCTTCCGCAGCGATATCGGCGACGCCGAGAAGATCGCCGCGCGCACGAAGGAGTATCAGGACCGCTTCGCCAACCCCTTCGTCGCCGCCTCACTCGGCTATCTCGACGACGTCATCATGCCCCGCGAAACCCGCCGCCGCATCTGCCGCGCGCTCAAAGCGCTGGAAAAGAAGAAGGTGGAGAACCCCTGGAAGAAGCACGATAACATTCCGTTGTGACAACTCTTCGCGAGGCTTGGCTGCCCAGTGTCCATTGTCGAGCAAATCCTCTTTATTCTCCTTGGCGCAGCTATAGCGTTCGGAACCACGTGGTTCTTTGCTTGGCGCGCAGAAAAGGATCGAAAGCTAGGCCTAGGGTATGAACTGTTCTTTGAGGTGCAGACTGCGACCGAGACAATTTGCGAGATCCGTCGCGTCCTGACAGCCAACATTGAGTTGGTGGGTCAGCAACATCGCGAGCAACATTGGCAGTCGGTGCAGATACCAACAGGATTTGATTGGTCGAGACGCTGGATGCCAAATCCTGCCGGGCTTGCGGTGTTGGCATCAGCAAAGAAATTCGAACTAATTAACCAGCTAATGGAACTGGCGCGCCTGCACGACCTGTTGTTGATCATCACGGCGGAGTACGCCCTACGACAGGAGCGTCTCACCGAACGACTTCGCGAGGGCGCTTCAATTGACGTGTCCGGATCAACTGTTGGCATCCTCATCACCCAAGAGGCCACGGCGCGGCACGCGCCTGACATGCTGAGGGTGGAGGACCTAGTCCGGCAACTCCTTGCGAAGGCTATTGATGGTGTGCCGTTTGCCCAAGATGTGGCACAACGCCTCGGATCGGAACTTCAAGAAGCACTGCGTGACCGGAGGTTTCGCGGAAGCCTGCGATACGAAAAGGTCGAATCTCAGAGTGCGTCGAAGGACTGAATGTCCATACTCATCGGGTGCCAGCAATCTCGACTGTTTAAATGCGCAGCGCTCAAAACCACACCGCCAACGCAGCGCACCGGCGGTTTGAAACTTCAAACTCGACGGACGAAGCTTAATCCTCGTCCCCGCCCACACGCTCCTGCACGGGGCCGCTGTCCTGCCCCTTCGCGTCCTCGTCGCGGTCGACGAATTCGATCACCGCGATCGGCGCGTTGTCGCCATGGCGGAAGCCGGCCTTGAGCACGCGCGTATAGCCGCCATTGCGGGCCTTGTAGCGCGGGGCGAGCGTGTCGAAGAGCTTCTTCGTCATCGTCTCATCGCGCAGGCGCGAGAGCACGAGGCGGCGCGCCGAAAGATCGCCGCGCTTTGCCAACGTCACGAGCTTCTCCACCACCGGGCGAAGCGACTTCGCCTTCGGCAGCGTCGTTGTGATCTGCTCATGCTTGATGAGCGCCGCGGCCATGTTCGCGAACATCGCCTCGCGATGGCTCGCGGTGCGGTTCAGTTTCCGTTGTGCAACGCCGTGGCGCATGGCCGCCCTCTTCCTTCAGCTCAAATCTGTTCTTCGTACTTTTTGGCGAGTTCTTCGATGTTTTCCGGCGGCCAGTTTTCGACCGTCATGCCGAGATGGAGCCCCATCGCGGCCAGCACTTCCTTGATCTCGTTGAGGGACTTCCGCCCGAAGTTCGGCGTGCGCAGCATCTCGCCTTCCGACTTCTGAATGAGGTCGCCAATGTAAACGATGTTGTCGTTCTTCAGGCAATTGGCCGAACGGACCGAGAGTTCGAGCTCGTCGACCTTCTTCAGAAGCGCCGGATTGAACGGCAGGTCCGGCTTGTCGGAGACGCCGTCCTTCTTCTGCTTCGGCTCTTCGAAGGTGATGAACACCTGGAGCTGGTCCTGCAGGATGCGCGCGGCGTAGGCGATCGCGTCTTCCGGGCGGATCGCGCCGTTCGTCTCCACTTCCATGATCAGCTTGTCGTAGTCGAGCACCTGGCCTTCGCGGGTGTTCTCCACGCGGTAGGCCACGCGGCGCACCGGCGAATAGATGGAATCCACCGCGATGAGCCCGATCGGCGCGTCGTCCGGCCGGTTCTGCTCGGCCGGGACATAGCCCTTGCCGGTGTTGACGGTCAGCTCCATGCGCAGCGCGGAGGTGTCGTCCAGGGTGCAGATCACGTGATCGGGGTTGAGGATCTCCATGTCGGAGACCGTCTGGATGTCCTTGGCCGTCACGGTCGCGGGGCCCTGCGCGCGCAGCATGACCTTCTTGGGCCCTTCGCCGCGCATCCGGATCGCCACCTGCTTCAGGTTCAGCACGATGTCGGTCACGTCCTCGCGGACGCCGGGGATGGAGGAGAATTCGTGCACGACGCCGTCGATCTGGACGGCGGTGATCGCTGCGCCCTGCAGCGAGGAGAGCAGGACGCGGCGGAGCGCGTTGCCCAGCGTCATGCCGAAACCGCGTTCAAGCGGTTCAGCGATCAGGTTCGCCCGCTTGGCCGGGTCGTACGAATGCTCGACGACGGGCTTCTTGGGGCGGATGAGATCAAGCCAATTCTTTTCGATCGACATCAGGGATCGGCCTCTAAGGTCAAATTTGGGGAGCCACCTCTATATAGGGGCTCCGGACTGTATTCTCAGGCCTAGACGCGACGGCGCTTCGGCGGCCGGCAGCCATTGTGGGGGATCGGCGTCACATCCTTGATGGCGGTGACGGTGAAGCCGACGTTCTGGAGCGCGCGCAGCGCACTCTCGCGGCCCGAGCCTGGCCCAGAGACCTCGACTTCGAGCGTGCGCATGCCGTGCTCCATCGCCTTGCGGCCGGCCTCTTCGGCGGCGACCTGAGCGGCGTAGGGCGTCGACTTGCGCGAGCCCTTAAAGCCCATGGCCCCCGCCGAGCACCAGGCGATCGCGTTGCCCTGCGCGTCGGTGATGGTGATCATCGTGTTGTTGAACGACGCCGCCACGTGGGCGACGCCGGAGGCGATATTCTTTCTCTCGCGCTTCTTGACGCGGGCGGCGGCTTCTTTGGCCATGGCGCTTCGATCCTATTTCTTGCCGGCTTGCTTCTTGCCGGCGATCGGCTTGGCCGGGCCCTTGCGCGTGCGGGCGTTGGTGTGGGTGCGCTGGCCGCGCACGGGCAGGCCGCGGCGATGGCGAAGCCCGCGATAGCAGCCGAGATCCATGAGCCGCTTGATGTTCTGCGCGGTCTCGCGGCGCAGATCGCCCTCGACCGTGTAGTCGCGGTCGATGGTTTCGCGGATTTGGAGAACTTCGGCGTCCGTGAGCTGGCCGACGCGCCGTTCCGGCGCGATGCCGACCTTCTGGCAAATCTCCTGGGCGTAGGATTCGCCGATGCCGTGGATGTACTGGAGCGCGACTTCCACGCGCTTCTGGGTCGGGATGTTGACGCCGGCGATCCGGGCCATGGGGACGCTCCAAAACAGAAAACCCGCGCCCACATCGGCGCGCGCGCGAGCGATGCGGGAATCGCAGCTTAATTCTTCGCGAAGGGCGTGGTTATAGCGGGGCGATTTGCCGCGTCAACAGCGGTCGATGCGGCGTTTTGGGTTCATGGCGGCGGCGCCCGGTCAGGGCTTGGCTGCGGCCGCGTCATAACGCTGCCGCGCGGCGGCGATGCAGCCCTCGTGGCGGCGCGCCCAGGCCCCCAATTCGCCGACCGGACCCAGGAGATCGCGGCCCAAATCCGTGAGTTCATAATCCACCCGCGGCGGAATGGAGGGCGTAACCGTACGGGTCACCAGCCCGTCCCGCTCCAGGCTGCGCAGCGTCAGCGTCAGCATGCGCTGGGAAATGCCGTTGAGCAGGCGCTTGATCTCGCTGAATCGGCGCGGGCCCTCGCCGAGCGTCACCACGATCAGCACCGTCCACTTGTCCCCGATGCGGGAGAGAATCTCCGCAACGGCGCGGCAATTGGGGGACCCCGGATCGGGCACACCGATGTGACCCGGGATCATGACTGTGCGTTCTTGTGCGGCCTTCATGGACGGTCATATAGCCCCAGTATCGATTGAATACCAGGAGCCAAAAATGACCCAACCCACTGTCGCCGTCGTCGTCGGCAGCCTGGCGGACGGCGCAAACCGCAAGTTCGCCAACGCCATCGCCAAGCTCGCGGCCGGGCGGCTCGATTTCCGGTTCGTCGAGATCAGGGACCTGCCGCTCTACAATTATGAACTGGAGAAGCCGAGCTATCCGAGCGCCGCTGTTCGCCTGAAGCAGGAGATCGAGGCCGCGGACGCGGTTCTCTTC
>WGOB01000064.1 GCA_016124255.1 Alphaproteobacteria bacterium
GCGAGCCGTCCGGCAGACGCGCGTCGCAGATCGGAGACGATTCATCGACGCGGCGGCCGACCTGGGAGACGATCCGCTGGCAGACGTTCATCAGCTGGCCGTTGTCGCGGAAGCGCACGCCGGTCTTGGAGACCTTGCCGCCGACTTCGATGAACACGGTGCCGGCGCCGTTGACCATGATGTCGGCGATGTCGTCGCGCGCGAGCAGGGGCTCAAGGGGGCCATACCCCAAGACGTCGTTGCAGATGTCGTCGAGCAGGCTTTCCTGCTCTGAGATCGACATGACGACGTTCTTGATCGAGATGATCTCGGCGACGATGTCGCGGATTTCGTCGCGTGCGCTTTCGGGATCGAGCTGGGCCAGTTGCGCCAGGTCGATCGTTTCGATCAGCGCGTTGAAGATCGTCGATTTGACGCGGTAATACGCGTCGGAGCGGAACTCGCCGCCGCCGTCGCCCTGCGGCGGCGGGGCCGGCGTCGGAGGCGGCTTCGGCGCAGCAGCCTTGGGCGGCGGCGCGGGCGCAGCCGGCTTCGGCGCCGCAGGCGCGGGCCGCGGCGCCTGTTGCGGCGCCGGTTGGGGAGCGGGCGATGCGGCCGCGCTGGAAGGGTCAGCTGCGCTGCGCTTGCCGAACATGAGAGATCACCGCTTGAGGAACGGAAGCTTCGCTGTGAGGGAGGGGCGCTTCTGCTCCACCGGTTTGCGGCCCGTCAGTGCGGCGGCGAGATCGTCGATCGCCTGGGCGGGTTTCGAAAGCGGCTGGGATTCTCCCAGCATCTGGCCATTGTTCGCCGCCACGCCGAAGAGCGCGGGGTCGAAGGCAATCGATTGCGCGAGCGGCACGCCGAGCGCTTCGCCGAAATCCTTCAGCGGCACTTCCGGGCGTTTCGGGACGCCGTGCATGTTCACAACGACGCGCGGCGGGGAATCGTAGGGCCGCGAGGCGCGGATGAGATCAACAAGGTTCTTCGTGTTGCGCAGCGAAGCGAGATCGGGCGTCGCCACGATGACGACGTCGTCGGAGGCGAGCAGAGTCTGCTTCACCCACGGCGCCCATTGATGGGGAAGATCAAGCACGATGAACGGGCCGCCGCGGCGGATGCGCTCAATGACCGCGTCGAAGGCGGAGGGGTCCAATTCGTATTCGCGCTCCAGCTTGGCGGGCGCGGCGAAGAGATTGAGGCGCTGGGTCTGGCGCGTCATGATCCGGTCGAGGAAGACCTCGTCGGCGCGGTCCGGGGCCATCAGCGCATCGGCAATGGATTGCGCGGGATCCTGATTGAAGTCGAGCGCGGCGGTGCCGAAATTGAGGTCGAGGTCGACGAGCGAGGCGCCGGCCTCCTGGCGCTCGGAAATCGACCAGGCGATGTTGTGCGCGATCGTGGAGGCGCCGACGCCGCCGCGCGCGCCGATCACGCTGATCAGCCGTCCAAGGAAGGGCTTGTCCGGGCTCACGTAAAGGTTGGCGATGGTGCGGATCAGCGACAGCGGCTGGATCGGCGGCACGAGATATTCGCTCACGCCGCGGCGCATCAGTTCGCGGAAGAGGGGGATGTCGTTGACCGCGCCGATGATGACGACCTTACAGCCTTCTTCGACCACCTCGGCGAGGCGATCGAGGGCGGCGAGCATCTGGGCGCCGTGCGAGGTGGTGTCGAGAATGAGCAGGTTGGGGCTCGCCTGGCCGGCGAGGCGCGACAGCGCGCTCTCCATGCCGCCCATCTCGATCTTCACATGCGCCTTGGAGAGGCGGCGATCCTGCGCCGCCTGATCGATGAGGCGCGCGATCTCGGCGCGATCGCAGAAGGCGTTGATGGTGATGCGCGGGATCGGCTGATCGGTGAGAACGCCGTCGTCTCCCGCCGCGACGGCGGCGGGCATGAGGAGATCATCGTCGTCGTCCAGGTCCGGGGCCTGAATCGGCGCCTCGGCCGGCGCGTCGAGGCGCGGCTCGTCGAACAGCGCCGGCGAAAGCGCATCGTCTTCATCGAGGGGCTCGGGAATGCGATCGTTCACGCCTTCAAGCGCGCCGAGGCCGAATTGATCGTCCTCTTCGAGCACGAAGTCGGGCTCCTCGATCCCGCCTACGCTCCAGAGATTGTCCGCTTCGTTTGGTTGACCCGACATCGCCCCTACGTCTCCGCCTCGTGTGCGTTCCGCGTCGCTTCTGCGCCGCAGCCGCTATTGCACAGCGTCGCTGATCGCCACACGCTCATCCTGCGTGCGCACCGCATGTGTTTGTTCGCCTTGCCGGTAGCGCTCGAGCACAACCGCACGCCGCGCCGCATCGCGCGGATCCTCGTCGCGCGGGCTGACCAGATCGCGCGGATCCTCGATCATCGCGGCAAGGTTGGCGACATTGGCGCAGCCGAAGCTCTCATAGGCCTGGTTGCCGCCGCGCGGGTGCGCGAGATCCTGGCGCCACAGCGGGGTGCATTCCGGCGCCACCGCCTCGAAGCGCATGAAGCTGAGGAGCAGGGGCGCGTCGTCGCGGCCCGCGCCATCGTGCAGCGCGCCGTGGATGGCGCCGTAGGGCACGCCGTGTTCAGCCAGCACGACGCGCGCTTCCTGCGCCAGGCGCGCGGCCGCGTCAGCGTTGCCGCCGCCGGTGGGAATGGAGAGAACGAGCGCGCCATGGCCCCAGCGCACATAGGAGCGCGCGAAGGAGACCAGATCGCCGCGCGCCTCGTGGGAAAGCGACATCGCCCCGGCGCCGACGGGCACGTTCATCACTTCGCCGGTCTGGGTGACGGAGATGCGGTGCGTGTCCGCGGCGGTGGGGCCCATCGGCGGCTCGCCGGACTCGGGCATCGACGCGCACGCGCCAAGTCCGGAGAGCGCGAGGCTCGCGCCTGCAACCAGCGCCAAGTGTCTCGATCTGGGCGTGCTCACCAGGGTTCTCCTCAAGGCATCACATGGCCCATCGGGCCATCGAGATCGGCGTCGCCCTCGCTGGAGGATTCGCCGCGATAGACAGCATTCAGCCGTCCCAGGAAATTCGCCTGTGCTTCGCTTGGATTGGCGAAGCCGTCCGCCGGCGTGCGCAGCCGGTCCGGGCTCGTCGGGCGCACGAGATACGGCGTCACGATGATGACGAGCTCGGTCTCGTTGTTGATGAAGTCGCGCGAGCGGAAGAGCGAGCCGATCACCGGCGTGTTCATCACGCCTGGCAGGCCTTCCATCGCGTGGCGCGTCCGTTCCTGGATGAGGCCGGCGAGCACGATCGCGCCGCCGGAGGGCATCTCGACGGTCGTTTCCGCGCGCCGCACCTGCAGCGCAGGAATGGTGATCCCGCGGATGATCGAGGTGGAGCCGTCCTGATTGCGGATCGGCGTGTCGCCGGTGGAGATGGCGCCTTCGCTGGTAAGCTCGGAGACTTCGGTGGAAAGCTTGAGCGAGATCCGACCGCCGGAGAGCACGATCGGCGTGAACGCAAGGCCGACGCCGAAGGGCTTGAACTCGACGGAGATCTGGCCGTCGTCGGCCGCGACCGGGACGGGGAATTCGCCGCCTGCGAGGAAGCGCGCGCTTTCGCCGGAGATGGCGGTGAGGTTCGGCTCGGAGAGCACGCGCAGGAGGCCGGCGCGTTCGAACGCTTCGATCGTCGCGTCGATGCGGTTCTCGACTGTGCTGCTGGCCGGGCCGAAGGTCTCGACGTCATCGACGGGATCGACCGTGCCGCCGTTGTCGTATGCGTAGCCGCCTACGCCTGCGGAATTCGCCGGCGCGCCTTCGCCGGCATTGCCAGTCGGGTAAGTGACCGTCTGCGGCAGCAGGATGCTTTCCGCGACCCCATACTGGCCCGAAAGGCCGCCGAGCAGGCGACCCGCGATCGAATAGCCGTTGGCCGTCGCCACGCGCACGAAGGTGTCTTCGGGCAGCAGCGTGTTGAGAATGTCCTCGGCGTTGAGATTGACGCCGAGCTGGCGCACCAGCGTGCGGCTCATCTCGACGACGCGCACGCGCACGAGAACCTGCTCGCTGCCTTCGACCTGGATAAGGTTGACGATCTGAGGGCCGGCGCCGCCGGGCTGAACGCCGAGATAGCGGTTTGCGACCTGCAGCGCGCGCTCGGCTTCCGCGGCGCTCTGCACCGAGCCCGTCAGCACGAGCGAACCGTTCACGGCTTCGGCGCGCACGCGCGTGTCCGGCGAATGCCGCTGGAAGAGATCGTTGAGCGGCGCGACATCCGGCTCGACACGGATCTCGACGTTCGCGATCTGGCGGCCCTGCGCATCGAAGAAGAACGCGTTGGTGTGGCCGAGCGTGCGGCCGATCACGTAGACGCGGCGCGCGGTGCGCACAACCGCGTCGGCGATCTGGGGATTGGAGAGCAGCACATCGCGCGCGTCATAGGGAAGATCGATGATCGCGGCCTTGCCGATCGGGAGGATCAGCGACGCGGCCGTCGCGCCCTGGCCGCCCTGCTGGATGCGCACGTTGCCGTCCGCCGTCTGCGCGGACGCAACCGCAGGCGTCAGCGCTGTGAGTGCGCCGAGCGCTACGGCCACGCCTTGTTTCAGCCGCGCGCCAGCGCTGCGCTCTTTCGCGCCGACGCCCACGCCCTTCGCCCCTTTGCGCGCCATCAGCGCCTCCGCCCGTCATTCACTTCGCCGAACGCGTGCACGCGCACGCTGCCCTCGGCGACATTCTCGTTGAGCGCATACGCGCCGCGCGCGGCGTTTGACGCCACGCGCACGCCGGGCGGCTCGATCTCTACACCGCGCAGCGCCAGCCGGATGTCGCCGATCGTCTCGGCCTGCGCCAAGAGGCGCGCATCGGCGGCGGTCAATTCCAGCACGACGACGGAATCGCTGTCCTCGACGCGCGTCGGCGTCGCGCCGGCGACCTGCGTCGTCACGGAATCGTCCATGGCGAGCACGCGTACGTCTTCAAGCACGGTGGAGGTCCGCGTGACTTCCTCGGTGCCGCCCTGCGGGCTGCGCACGTCAACTTTCATGGTGAGGATGACGTCGACGCGGTCGTTCGGCTGGATGAAGAGGCCGGCGGCCGCTTCGCGCCGGAATTCAACGGAGACGGCGCGATAGCCCGGCGCAACCATCGCGGCCATGAAGCCGCGGCCGTCGGGATCGAGAACAGCGCCGGCGAGAATCGGTTCGCCGGCGAGGAACGGACGGCGCGCGACCCAGCCGATCATATCCACGCGCGCCTGCGGGCGCGCGGTCTCGGCCACGAAGTTCGCGTTGATGCTTTCCTTCGGGAAGACGCGCCAATTGATGTCGTCCGCGGTGAGCGCGGCGCCCTGGGGAATGTCCTTGGCGGCCACGAGCACGCGTTCGCCCGGGATGTCGGCGGCGGCGGCCACGGCCGGACGCGCGTCCCGTCCCATCGTCCGGATCACGAGCAGCGCGCCGATCGCCGCCACGAACGCAATGGCCAAGACGATGATTTGTCTTGCCGACATGCACGATCTCCCCGCCGCGACGGATGCGACCGCCAGCGTCAGGGAAAAAGACCATGCGCCGAACTAAGGCAGTGTTAACGCGGATGCATTCGCAAAAGGCGTCTGCAACAGCGCGAAGATCGCGCCGGTTGCGATCGCGACGCCGTAAGGCGCGCCGCGCTTGCGATCGAGCAAACGGTTAAGGAAGGCTGGCTGGCCCTCGGCCGGCTTCATCAGCCTGCGGAGCACCAGCAGCAGAAGCGCCAGGAGGCCGCCGCACAGCGTCATCACGATCGCGAACGGCGCGAAGCCGGCGGCGCCGGTCCAGATCGCTGCAGCCGGAATGAGCTTCGCATCGCCGCCGCCGAGGATGTTGGCGTTGAAGAGGAAGAAACAGCCGAGGAGCGCTGCAAGCCCGAACGTGATGTTGAACGCGATCACCCACCACGGCAGGCCGGCCGCGATCGCCGCGACTGGAAAGAGCGCCGCGACAGACAGCGACAGCCAGTTGGGGATCGTCATGGTCGCGATGTCCCAGAACGCGGCCGCGATCAGCAACGCGCACACGGCGAGAAAGCCGTAATAGGGGAGAAGGGCGTCCATGGGCTGCACACTCGCATCCTTGTGGTTGCGAAACATTGAACGTTGTGACGCCGGTAACGGCAGATGCGCGAAAAATGTCTCGCTCGGCCCGGGAGGCGATCTTCGCCGCGCCGGGCCGCTGACATGGGAAGCGTTGGGCGCGAACGCATCGGTCGCTGGTCGCAGGGCCGACGTGAAGGATCAGTAATGTTCGATCGTGGCGACGGCGTGGCGCGGCCAAAACAAAAGCCGCCCCGGAGGGCGGCTTCAGTGGGCCCGAAAGCCCGATGGGGCCCGCCATGACGGCGGGCCCTCGGCTTACTTCTATTACGGAGTCGGCGTGGAGATGGCCGTCTCGATCGCTTCGAATTGCGTTTCGATCGAGGTGCCGAGAACCGTCACCGCAGAAATAATCACGACGCCGATGAGCGCGGCGATGAGGCCGTACTCGATAGCCGTCGCGCCTTCTTCGTTCTTCAGAAAACGACGCAGGTTCAACATTTTCTATGCTCCGATGTCAGGTGCTTCTCACCAGCCCGGCTGGGTGTCGCACCCGACGACCCGTACCAGACGCGAGAACAAATACATCGAACGGGATGAATAAACCGTGACGTGAAATGGCCTTATTTCGCGAAATCGTAGTTAAACGTAATAAACCACAATGACACTGGCGACAGATGAAATATAGACGCGCACGAAAGCTTCGTAATTGTTGTTAGTCCATTGGAAACCAATGCGCGCTTAGGAAGGAGGCTCGCGAGAGGAGCGGACGATGGCGATGCGCGGGATTGCGGCGGCGGCGGCGGCCTTGGGGCTCATGGGGCTGGCGGCGGGGGCCGCGCTTGCGGACGATATCGTGATCCCGATCGACATGACCGCGCCAATGCGCCTGGCTGCGCCGGCCGAAGGCGTGGCGATCGGCAATCCCTCCATCGCCGGGGTTTCGGTGCAGAACGAGCGGCTCCTCTTCATCACCGGGCGCGCGTATGGGGCGACCAATCTTGTGGTCGTGGGCCATGACGGGCGCACGATCTTCAACGGCCGCGTCATCGTCACGCCGTCCGACGAGGGGCTGGTCACGGTCCATCGCGGCGCGGAGAGCTCGCAGCTCGCCTGCCAGCCCGGGTGCCGTCCGCGTCCCGACATCGGGGATTCGCGCCAATCCTATCAGGCCGCGACGGAGCAGATCACGGGCCGCGCCTCAACGGCGGGGAACTGATTTCGCATTCGTCCGGACGCTGAATGTCCGGATACGGATGTTGGAACGGCGCGGTTTAGACGCCGTTCACGCTGTTTCTCAACGGCGCGCAAACCTTCCTGTGTTTCACTCACGGACGCGCGGCACGGCCAACCGGCGCGCGCGGAGTGGGCGTCATGGGCAAGATGTGGACGAGGCGGGCGCTTCGGCGCTTCGCGCGAAAGAAAGACGGCGCCGCCGCCGTCGAATTCGCGCTGATCGCGCTGCCGTTCTTCCTGTTGCTGACGGCGCTGGCGGAAGTCTCGCTGATGGCGTTTGCGCAGACCAATCTCGATCTTGCGGTCTCGGACCTCGGGCGGATGGTGCGCACCGGCCAGGCGACGACGTCCAGCATGGACGCAGAGGACGTGGAGGCCATGGTCTGCGCGCGGCTCAACCGCATCATGCGCATGGACTGCCTCGACAATCTCTATGTCGACGTCGACCGCTACGACACGTTCAACGATGTGAACAATCCCGTGCCGCTCGCCAACGGCGCACTCGATGAATCCGACATCGGCTATGAGCAAACCAATCCCGGCGAGATCGTGCTGGTGCGCGGCTATTATCGCTGGGAAGTGATCACGCCGTTCTTCCAAAGCATTTTCGGCAACGTCAACGGCACCGATCGGCTGATGGTCTCGTCCATGCTGTTCCGAAACGAGCCCTGGCCGGAGGATGAGGATTGATGCGGCTGCGCCTTCCCCCCGCGTTCCGGCGCTTCGCCAAGGACGAACAGGCGCTCGCCGCGCTCGAGTTCGCGCTGATCGCGCCGATGATGCTGTTTCTTCTGTTCGGCGCGGTGGAGCTGACCAACGGCCTCGACACCACGCGCAAGGTGGAGAACGTGTCGGCCTCGATCGCGGACGTCGTCTCGCGCGACAACGCGGTCACCGACGAGGACCTGGACGATCTCTGGGCGGCGATCGATCCGCTGATGTGGCCGGAGCCTTCCATCGGGCTGCGCGCGCGCATCACGTCGGTCTCGATCGAGGACGAGGACAACGCCAACGTCGTCTGGAGCGAAGGACACAACGGGTTGACCCCGCGCACCGAGGGCGCGGAAATCGACCTGCCGGATGCGATGATGGTGCCGGGCTCGAGCGTCATCCTGGCCGAGGTCGAATACCCCTACGAGCCGGTGCTCGGCTTCGTGTTCGGCCCGAACGGGCTCAACCAGATGCTCAATCCCAATGCGCGGACGCACGGCGCCTTCACGATCTCCAAGGAAACGATCCGCCGTTCGCGGCTCGTCGATCCGGTGCCGCGGATCTAGCGTTTCCGAGGCGTCTTGACGCCGCCGCGGGGATGGCGCTCATGCGCGCCATGTCGAAGCCGCTCACGCCGGTTGAAGCCGTCGATCAGCTGATCAAGATGCATGCGGAGGCCGTCGCCGCGCTCGGCGCGGGCGTGCGCCGCTACGTGGAGGAGGCGCGGGCGCCGACGCGCGAGGAGCGTGCGCGCTTCCGCTATCCTGAACTGCGCGTGAGCTATGCGCCGACGCAGGCGCCGCCGCTGCCCGCGCGCGCGTACGCGCAGCTGATGTGGTCGGGCGATTACGTCGCCTCGATCACCCAGCCAGCGCACTTTCGCGACTATCTAGTCGAGCAGCTGACGCTGCTGCAGCAGGATTACGGCGTCGAGATCGTCGTGCGCGCGAGCGACGCGGAGATTCCCTACTCGTTCGGGCTGGAGGCGGCCTCCGACATCGATCTGGAAAGCGTCGCGGCGGCGGAGCTGGCGCGGCTCTTTCCGCATCCGCGGCTGGCGCTCGTGGGCGATGCGGCGGTGGACGGGGTGCGCATCGAGCGGCTCGACGGCGCGCGGCCGCTGTCGCTGTTCGAGGCGCCGCGGATCGATTATTCGCTCAAGCGGCTGGAGCATTATACCGGCGCGCCGTGGACCGACGTGCAGCCGTGGATCCTGTTCACCAATTACCAGCGCTATGTCGAGGAATTCGTGGCGTGGGCCGCGCGGCGGGTGAAGGAGGATCCGTCGCTGACGCTCTCCTGCCCAGGGCGGGTTCGCATTGATCAGACTACGGACGATCCCGAGATCGCGGCGCTGTCGGCGCCGTGGGGCAAGCACCAGATGCCGGCGTATCATCTGATCGCGCCGGGCGGGAAGGGGATCACGCTGGTGAACATCGGCGTGGGGCCCTCCAACGCCAAGACGATCACCGATCATCTTGCTGTGCTGCGGCCGCATTGCTGGCTGATGATCGGTCATTGCGGGGGCCTGCGGCAGACGCAGCGCATCGGCGATTACGTGCTCGCGCACGCTTATCTGCGGCGCGACAAGGTGCTGGACGATCGCGTGCCGCTGGAGATCCCGCTGCCGGCGATCGCGGAGGTGCAGGTGGCGCTGGCGGAAGCGGCGCGGGATGTGTCCGGCGATGCGCGCGAGGATTTGAAGCGGCGGCTGCGCACGGGCACAGTCGTCTCCTACGCGGACCGGAACTGGGAGCTCAATTATCTCGCAGAGCGTCCGCTCCTGTCGCAATCGCGCGCGATCGCGGTGGACATGGAAAGCGCGTGCATCGCGGCGCAGGGGTTCCGCATGCGGGTGCCGTACGGGGTGCTCTTGTGCGTGTCCGACAAGCCGATCCATGGCGAGATCAAGCTGCCGGGGCAGGCGGACAAGTTCTACGAACGCGCGATCAGCGAGCACCTGCGCATCGGCCTGCGCACGATCGAGCTGCTGCAGCAGGATGTGGGTGCGCTGCATTCGCGCAAGCTGCGCAGCTTCGACGAGCCGCCGTTCCGGTGACGCACGCGCCGCGCCTGCAGCCGCTGCGCGTGCCGGCGGGTTGGACCGTCTTGTACAACGACTTTTACGAGACGATGACGGGGGACGATCTCAAGGAGGATCTGCTGCAGCTCCGCTGCGACCCCGACGATCGCTTGATCGATGTCGGCTGGGACGGATCGGGGGGCGCGCACGGCGTTTACGCACTCGTCGTCCACCAGGGGGATTTCCGGGGGAGGCTGCTGCTGGAGTTTCGCAGCGCCGACCATGCCGAGATCGTCCGCGCGCTTGAGCGGCTGTTGCAGGCCTGAGCGGCGTCGTCGCGCCCAAATTTGGCGGCTGCCGCAGCGGGAAGCGGGGCGGCGCGGCGAATTATCATCGCTGCGCGATTGGCGGGGGAGGCGGCGAGCGTCTACATGGGGCGCATGCAGAACCGCGTCTTGGCCCTGGAGGGCGTACGAAACTTTCGTGACTTCGGCGGCTATGAAACCGCCGATGGCGGCCGCGTGCGCGCCGGCCAGCTCTTCCGCTCCGCGCATTTCGCGGAGGCGACCGAAGGCGACATCGAGAAAATCCGCACGCTCGGCATCGCGTTCTCGTGCGATCTGCGCCGCCCGGAAGAGCGTAAGATGCAATCGAACCGCTGGCCGAGCCCCGCTTGCGCTACGCGCGTGATCGCCTCCGACGATGGCGGGCTCGACGAGGCGCCGCACATCGCGTTCCTGCAGCGGAGCGACCTGACGCCGGACGCGGTGCGCGCGTTCATGCGCGACCTCTACGCGGAGATTCCCTTCGACGATCGCTATGTGGCGCTGTTCCGGTCCTATTTCGCGGACCTTACGGCGAGCGACGGGCCGGCGCTCGTGCATTGCGCGGCGGGCAAGGACCGCACCGGCATTCTCTGCGCGCTCACGCTCATCGCGCTCGACGTGCCGGAGGAGGCGGTGGTCGCGGATTACGAACTCACCAACACCGCCGTCGATCTGGCGAACCGTCTGCCGGAAATCCGCGAGCGGTTTTCAAGCTATATCGGGCGAGACCTTCCGGAGGCGGCGGTGCTGCCGTTCCTCGGCGTGGAGGCGGTCTATCTCGCCACGGCGATGGACATGATCGCCAAACGCTGCGGCGATCCGCACGCGTACATGCGCGACGTGCTGGGCCTCGACGACCTGGCGCGCGATCGCTTGCGCGAACGGCTGGTGGATTAGCGTCAGCGCCGCGGCCTAACCCGCGGCCTTCCGCTTCTCCATGAGCGCCTCGAAATTGGCCCAGACGCCTTCGCCGCCGTGCCAATCGCCTTTGGTGGCGGCCTTGGAATATTCCGTGGCGCGGGCTTCGAAGAAGTTCGCGTGCTCCACGCCGTTGAGGATCGCGGTGAGCCACGGGATCGGGTGTTCGCTGACGCCGTAGAGCTTGGGCAGCTTCAACTGGCCCAAGCGCCAATCGGCGATGTAGCGGATGTATTTCTTGATGTCGTCGGGCGTCATGCCCTCCACGGGGCCCATCTCGAACGCGAGATCGATGAACTTGTCTTCGAGGCTGACGACGTGGCGGCAATTCTCGACGATGTCGTCCTTCACCGCCTGGGTGAGGGCGCCGGTTTCCTGCGCGAAGGTGTGGAAGAGCCGGATCATGCCTTCGCAATGCAGGCTTTCATCGCGCACAGACCAGGTCACGATCTGGCCCATGCCC
>WGOB01000028.1 GCA_016124255.1 Alphaproteobacteria bacterium
CGCGACGCCGGCGAGACCCGCGCCGGCCTCGCCGACGGCTCGATCGAGATCGTCGTCGGCACCCACGCCTTGCTCGCCAAGAACGTGTCGTTCAAGGATCTGGGCCTGATCGTGATCGATGAGGAACAGCACTTCGGCGTCAAGCACAAGGAGCGCCTCAAGGAGCTGCGCGCCGACGTCCACGTGCTCACGCTCTCCGCCACGCCCATTCCGCGCACGCTGCAATTGGCGCTCGCCGGCATCCGCGACATGTCGATCATCGCCACGCCCCCGATCGACCGCATGGCGGTGCGCACCTACGTCACGCCGTTCGACGCGATCACCGTGCGCGAAGCGCTGCTGCGCGAGAAGTACCGCGGCGGGCAGAGCTTCTTCGTCGTCCCGCGCATCAGCGATCTGGAAGAGATGAGCGACTTCTTGCGCAAGCAGGCGCCGGAAGTCTCCTTCATCGCCGCCCACGGCCAGATGGCCCCCGGCCAGCTCGATGACATCATGTCGGGCTTTTACGACGGCCAGTACGACGTGCTGCTCTCCACCACCATCGTCGAATCCGGCCTCGACATCCCGCGCGCCAACACGCTCATCATCCACCGCGCCGACATGTTCGGCCTGGCCCAGCTCTATCAGCTGCGCGGCCGCGTCGGGCGCTCCAAGCTGCGCGCCTACGCCTACCTCACCACGCCCGCCGAACAGCAGCTCACCGCCGGCGCCGAGAAGCGCCTCAAAGTGCTCGCGTCCCTCGATTCCCTCGGCGCCGGCTTCACCCTCGCCAGCCACGACCTCGACATGCGCGGCGGCGGCAATCTGCTCGGCGAAGAGCAGAGCGGCCACATCCGCGAAGTCGGCGTCGAACTCTATCAATCCATGCTGGAGGAGGCGGTCGCAGCGCTTCGTGACGGCGCCGACGAGATCAGCGAGCGCTCCTGGTCCCCGCAGATCAACGCCGGCGTCTCCGTGCTCATCCCGGAAGACTACGTGCCCGATCTCACGGTGCGGCTGGCCCTGTATCGCCGCCTCGCCGACCTCACCACCGATCAGGAGCGCGAAGCCTTCGCCGCCGAATTGATCGACCGCTTCGGCCCGCTGCCGATGGAAGCCGATCACCTGATCGGCGTGGCGACGTTGAAGGCGCTGTGCCGCCAGGCGCTGATCGCAAAACTCGACGTCGGCCCGAAAGGCACGCTGCTGACCTTCCGCGAAACCGGCTTCCCCGATCCTGCAGCCCTCGTGCGTTTCGTCCAGTCGCGCCCAATGGACTTCAAGATGCGCCCGGACGGCAAGCTCCTGATCAGCGGCGGCTGGGAAGACCCCGCCGTTCGCCTCAAGGCGCTCCGCGGCCTCCTCGAAACCATCGCCGGCCTGCTCAACCGCGAAGCGGCGTGAGAGACGCGGAGGACTGTGCTATCTTCGCTGGATGACACAGGATCAAACCCAGGCGCTGCTCGCCCGCATCGTTGTTGAGCCGGGCAAAATGGGCGGCAAGCCGATCATACGGGGTCGACGCATCACCCCGGGCATGGTGCTCAAGATGCTCACCGCCGGCGCCGCCCACGCCGACGTGCTGGCGGCGTATCCTGTGCTCGAGCCCGAAGACATCGAGGCCGCATTGCTCTTCGCAGCCCTCGCCGCGGACGCCGCAGACGCCGACGGCGTTACCCTCGCCGCCGCGAAATAGTGCGTATCCTCTGCGACACGAACATTACCACGAGTGCAGTGCGCCCGTTGCGCGCAGCCGGACACGAAGTCGTCTACAGCGCTGAGCGACCGTTCGATCCGGGAGACTTAGCGCGGCAGGAGGCTGCCTTATTGCTCTCTCTAACCGCGACCAAGGCTCAAGAGCTTCTATCGGGGGCCTTTGTGCGGGGTGGCCTATGGGGCGCCAGAATCGGGCGGTAATCGCCGCACACAACGAACGCCGCTAATGCGCACCCGCTGCCGCATCCAGCGCGCGGCCATATTTCTCCGGCGTTTCCGCGCCCATCACCAGCGCCGCGCCGTTGAGGATCGTCACCGGCACGCCGCTGACGCCGAACTGCACCGCCTTGGCGTGCAGCGCCAGGATGGCGTCGCGATCCGCGTCGCCGGAAAGCAAACGGCCCACCAATTCCGGATCAAGATCGATCTCGCGCGCCACATCGACGAGCACGCCCGCATCGCCGATGTCGCGCCCCTCGACCCAATGCGCGGCGAAAATCCCGTCGATCGCCGCTTCCGCGAGGCCCTGGCCAGCCGCCCAATGGATCACGCGGTGCGCGTCGATCGTGTTCGGGATCCGCGTGCGCTTGTCGAGATTGAGCGGCACGCCCGCAGCGTCCGCGGCCGCCATCAGCGCCGCGTGCGTCGCCTTCAGCCGCTCGGGATCGAACTTCTTCTGGAAATAGTCGCGCGCGTCATAGCCTTCGCGCGGCATGTCCGGGTTGAGCAGGAAGTTGCGCCACGCCAGCGAAACCGACAGCCCCGGCCGCGCCTCCGCCGCACGCTTCAGCGCCTCCCAGCCGACATAGCACCAGGGGCACGAGACATCGGCGAAGAAATCGATCGCGATCCGGTGCGCCGGCGCGCTCATGCCGCTTGCCCCTCGCGCATCAGCGCGTCCATCGCCCGCGCGGCGAGCCCGCGCCCGCTCTCGCCGGGATTGAGCTCCACGGTGCTGCGCTCGAAAACGATCGGCCCCACGTCGCCTTCGCCCGCGGCGAAGCGCGTGCACTCCACCACCGACGCGATGCGTTCCGCCGTCCGCCGCGCGCCCGCAAGCGGCGTGCACGGCAGCGCCGCGAGAATGACGTCCTCCGGCGTCAGCGCGCCGCAATCCTGATCGCGGATCAGCCGCGCCGCGAGCGCCGCCACATCGGTGCGCGCCTTGCGCCAGGCCGCTTCGCTTGGCTGACGCGCGCCATGCGCCGGCAGCACACGCAGCGCGATGAGCGAAAGCTTGCGTCCCGTGACGTGATGATCATCCGCCAGCCGCGCGAGATGCGCTGCAAACGCCGGCGCCGTCAGCAGGCCCGTCGCCGCATCGCCCATGCGATCACGCAGCGTGCGCAGGTCCTGTTCCGCATCGAGCCGGCGCCGCTCGCGCCGCACTGCGTCCATCAGCCAGGCGATCGCGTCCTCGCACGGCGCGTCTTCGCCGACGACGGCGACGGCGCCGCGTTCGATCGCAGCCGCGCGCGTGGCCTCGTCGTCGGCCTTGGTGGTGACCAGCGTCGGGATGTGATGCAGGCTCGCATTGCGCCGCAGCGCCGCGCAGAGCGCGATCGCGGTTGACGGATCGGCCGCGCCGTTCAGCACGACGGCATCGAAGAATTCGTCGTGCAGATGGTCGAACCCGCTGAACGAGGAGAACGCCGCGGTGACGAGTCCTTGGCGCTGCGCGAACAGCCGTTCAAGCGCCAGGAAGAACGGGCTGGGCGCGCCGATATAGAGCCCCTTGAGCCGGCGCCGCCGCGGCGGTTCAGCGCCCGCGCAGCCAAGATCCCCCGCCGTCACCCGGCGCCGCCGCAATTCTTCTTCCGCGACCCCGACGCGCGCCGCCGCCTGCACCTGACGGCGCAGAAGATCGGGCCCGGCGTCGAGCGAGATCCAGGAATCGAACGGCCCCGCCCAATCGAGATCGGTCGGGGGCGGGCGCCCCCAGGGCGCAGCAGCAAGGATCGCCAGCGGCTTTGCGGGCGCCTGCGCGACGCTGCGCGCAAACTCCATGAGGCCCGAACGGCGCCGGTCGCTCGCGTCGATGATGACGAGATCCTCGCCCTCCGGCGCGGGCCGGTCGCCGCCGATCGCGGCGGCGCGCACGCCGGCGGCCTCCAGTTTTTCCTGGGTCAGCCGCGCCTCGCGCGCGTCAGGAGAGCGGACGATGATGCGCACGACGTCCTCCGGTGAGCGGGGGCGCGCAAGACTGCGCCGGAAGAGCGCAGCCTGGCAAGCAGGGCGATTCTTTACAGAGCCCCAACTTGCCACGAAGGAAAGAGGCGATGATTAACGCGGACGCCCTTGCGGGGCGCACCATCCTGGTCACCGGCGCGTCGAGCGGCCTGGGCGCGCATTTCGCCCGGCTGTTCGTTGGGGCAGGGGCGCGGGTGGCGCTGTGCGCACGGCGCCGCGACCGCCTGGACACGCTGGCGCGGTCCCTGGGGCCAAGCGCCGCCGCCTTCGCCATGGACGTGGGCGATGAGGCCGCGATCGCAGCCGCCTTCGACGCCGCCGAACGTGCGCTGGGACCCATCGACACGCTGGTGAACAATGCCGGCATGAACGAACGCGCCATGGCCGTCGACCTCGCCGCCGACCAGTTCGATCGGGTCATGAACGTCAATCTGCGCGGGCCGTTCCTGTGCGCACGCGAAGCCGCGCGACGGATGATGGCGCGCGGCGAGAAGCACGGACGCATCGTCAACATCGCATCGATCGGCGCCCTGAAAGTGCTGCCCGGCCTTGCCGCCTACTGCACCTCGAAAGCGGGCCTGGTCATGCTGACCAAGGCGCTCGCCCGCGAATGGGCCAATCGCGGGATCAACGTCAACGCCGTCTGCCCCGGCTACATCGTCACTGAACTGAACGACGAATTCTTCCAGGAAGAGGCGGGCAAGAAACTCGTGGCGAGCTTTCCGCGACGGCGCCTGATGCAAGAGACCGATCTCGATGACATCATGGCGTTTCTCTGCGGTTCGTCCTCCGCCTCGGTGACGGGCGCGGTGTTCACGCTCGACGACGGACAAACGCTTTAGCGAATGGGTGAGGGAGAACGACAATGGCCCCAGCTTCGAGATCCGGCCCGCTTGCTGGATTGAAAATCGTCGAGTTCGCCGGCATCGGTCCGGGGCCGTTCTGCGCGATGCTGTTGTCGGACATGGGCGCCGACGTCGTGCGCATCGATCGCGTCAGCGGCGCGCGCGGCGGCACGCCCAAGGGCCCCAACGTCTATGACGTCACCTCGCGCGGGCGCCGCTCCGTCGCGCTTGACCTCAAGAAACCAGAAGACGTCGAAACCGCGCTCAGGCTGATGAGCAAGGCCGACGCGCTGATCGAAGGCTTCCGCCCCGGCGTGATGGAACGACTGGGACTTGGCCCCGACGTCGCGCTCGCGCGCAACCCGAAGCTCGTCTACGGCCGCATGACCGGCTGGGGCCAGACCGGCGCGCTCGCCCACGCCGCCGGCCACGATCTCAACTATGTCGCGCTCACCGGCGCCCTGCACGCGATGGGACGCCGCGACGATTCCCCGGCGCCGCCGCTCAACCTCGTCGGCGATTTCGGCGGCGGCGCGCTCTACCTCGCGCTTGGAATCTGCGCAGCACTCGTCGAAGCCGGGCGCAGCGGCAAGGGCCAGGTGATCGATTGCGCCATGACCGACGGCGTCATCTCGCTCGCGTCGATGTTCTTCGGCATGCGCGCCGCCGGCATCTGGACCGACGACCGCGATTCCAACCTCCTCGACGGCGGCGCGCACTTCTACGACACCTATCAGTGCAAGGACGGCAAATGGGTGTCGATCGGCTCGATCGAACCGCAATTCTACGCG
Organism: Alphaproteobacteria bacterium; assembly: GCA_016124255.1. Lineage (GTDB taxonomy): Bacteria > Pseudomonadota > Alphaproteobacteria > Caulobacterales > Aquidulcibacteraceae > CADEEL01. The sequence goes on from WGOB01000028.1 coordinate 5,522, forward strand.
CTGCTGCTCGAAAAAACGGGGCTTACGGACGATCCCGATTTCGCCGCGCAGCTGGACCGCTCGAAATGGCCAGCGCTTTCCGCCAAGCTCGCGGCCGTGCTGAAGACCAAGACGCGTGACGAATGGTGCGCGCTCATGGAGGGCAGCGATGTCTGCTTCGCGCCCGTGCTCTCCTGGACCGAGGCGATGGCGCACAAGCACAACGCCGATCGCCGCGCGTTCATCGAGATCGGCGGCGTCGCCCAGCCCGCGCCCGCGCCGCGTTTCTCGCGCACGCCGAGCGCCGCGCAGGGCCCCGCGCCAAGCGTGGGTCAGCACAACGAGGAAGTCCTCGCCGATTGGGGCCTCGCCTGACGCAAACCTGAGCGCAACATAACGCGCTGTTCAGAGCCGGTTCAGCGCCGGTTTGCTCAACTGCACGCGAACGGGACGCACCTTTAGTCCCTCGCTTGCGGCCCGTTCGAGACTGTCGACAGACAGTGCGGCGGCCGCCGGCTCAGCGGCCGCCGCGTTTGTTTTGGCGCGCCGGCGCTGCAGGGGCGCAAGCGCTTTGGCGACCTCCGGTCCCGATTTCCCGCGAGCGCGCAAGCCGGCGCCGGCGATGCGCGTCGGGTTTCCGTCACAGCGCCCGCGCGCACCCAATATTGCGCCGCAGCGTGACGATGCGTAAACAGCCGCCATGGCAGACAAACTCCTTCCGGACGCGCAATCAGCGCTCGCCGGCCTTACGTTCGACGGCATGGTGGTGATGAGCGGCGGCTTCGGCCTCTGCGGCATCCCGGAGAACCTGATCCTCGCGCTGCGCGAGTCCGGCGTGAAGGGGATCACCGTGATCTCGAACAACGCCGGCGTCGACGGCTTCGGCCTCGGCCTGCTGCTGGAGACCCGCCAGATCGCCAAGATGGTCTCGTCCTATGTCGGCGAGAACAAGGAATTCGAGCGCCAGTATCTTTCCGGCGAACTCCAGCTCGAATTCAACCCGCAGGGCACGCTGGCCGAACGCATCCGCGCCGGTGGCGCCGGGATCGCCGGCTTCTACACCAAGACCGGCGTCGGCACGCTCGTCGCCGAGGGCAAGGAGACCAGGTCCTTCCATGGCGAGGACTATGTGCTGGAGACCGGCCTCGTCGCTGATCTCTCCATCGTCAAAGCCTGGAAAGGCGATGCGGAAGGCAACCTCGTCTACCGCAAGACCGCGCGAAACTTTAACCCGATGATGGCCACCGCCGGCAAAATCTGCATCGCCGAAGTCGAGGAGATCGTCCCCGTCGGCGCCCTCGACCCCGACCAGATCCACACGCCCGGCATTTTCGTCGATCGCATCGTCAAGGGATCGTTTGAGAAACGCATCGAACAGCGCACCGTGCGCAAGCGGGAGGCAGCCTGATGCCCTGGACCCGCGATCAACTCGCCCAGCGCGCCGCGCGCGAACTGCGCGACGGCTTCTATGTCAATCTCGGCATCGGCATCCCGACGCTGGTGGCCAACTACATCCCCGACGACATGGAAGTGACGCTGCAGAGCGAGAACGGCATGCTCGGCATGGGCCCGTTCCCATACGATGACGAGATCGATCCCGACCTCATCAACGCCGGCAAGCAGACCATCACCGCGCTGCCGAAATCCTCCTTCTTCTCCAGCGCCGATTCCTTCGCGATGATCCGCGGCGGCCACATCGCCCTCTCCATCCTCGGCGCCATGGAAGTCTCCGAGCGCGGCGACCTCGCCAACTGGATGGTGCCGGGCAAGATGGTCAAAGGCATGGGCGGCGCCATGGACCTCGTCGCCGGCGTCAAGCGCGTCGTCATCGTCATGGAGCACACCGCCAGGGACGGCGCGCCAAAGCTCCTCCACGCGTGCTCGCTGCCGCTCACGGGCGTGCGCGTGGTCGATCTCGTCATCACCGATCTTGGCGTCTTCGAGATCGACAAAGCCGGCGATCGTCCGATGGCGCTCATCGAACTTGCCGATGGCGTCAGCCTCGATGAAATCCGCGCCAAGACTGAAGCCGCGTTCGAACCGCGCCTGCGCCAAGCCGCTTGAGGACCGCGGGCGTCCAGCCCGCAAACCACAACATCCAGCACCTCCCACGAGAGGGGAGGGGCCATCTAGCGTCGCCGTGTAAGAAAGTCGCTTCGAAAGCATCGGCTCAACGCCCGACCCCGTGACCAAGCGAAGTTCAGATTCACGACGCCAAATCCGAGTCGCGCCGAGCAAAAACCAGAACCCTCTCCCGCGTGCGGGAGAGGGCTGAGGCGACCGCACGGAATCCGCTCGGCGTGAACGGGCGCGAGCGTCCCTGCAGCCCGCCTTGCCGGGTTCCACTTTCTTCATGCCCCTCCCGTCGCGCGCGTGCTAGGAACCCTCACGTTCGCGTGAGAGGAGGGACGCCATGGCGCGCAATCTCATCGGGACCACCGCCGCGTTGGCGCTGGCGTTGTCGCTCGCCTCCTGCGTCTCCCCGACCGATCCGCCCGATATCGACATTTGCCCGCCGGTCGCGGCGGAGCCCGCGATGGACGAGCCGCCGGTCTCCACCCTCGCCGCCTTGCGCGCGCGGGCGGAAGAAGCCGGCGTCGTGCGCGTGATCGCCCGCCTGGCGGGAGGGATCGCCGAGCCTGCGATGGAGGAGCGCCAGGACGAGGCGCTCGCCGCGTTCGCCGCGGCGGGCGTGGCCGAAGCCCAGGCCATCAATGATCGCCTGCCATACGTCGTCGCCGAGCTCACGCCGGCGCAGCTCGATGTCATGTACGCCAACCCCGCGTTCGACGCCTGGAGCGAGGATCGCATCGCCTTCCCGACGCTCGCCGACAGCGTGCCGCTGGTGCAGGGCCCGCAGCTCTTCGCAGCTGGGGGTCGCGGGGCAGGGCAGGCCGTCGCCATCCTCGATACCGGCGTCGACAGCGCCCATTCCTTCCTCTCGGGCCGCGTGACGGCTGAAGCCTGCTTCTCCACCACCTCGGCGCTGCAGGGATCGACCAGCGCCTGCCCGAACGGCCAGGCCTCGCAGATCGGCGCGGGCGCCGGCCGGCCATGCACCGCCGACGGGTGCGAACACGGCACGCACGTCGCCGGCATCGCGGCGGGGCGCGGCCCGAACTTCACCGGCGTCGCGCCGGATGCGGACATCATCGCCGTCCAGGTTTTCTCAGTGTTCCGCGGCGGCGTCTGCGGCGGGGGCCCGAGCCCTTGCGTCGCCTCGTTCACATCGGACCAGATTCGCGCGCTGGATTTCGTTCTGCAGCAGGCCCGAACGCGCGCCGTCGCATCCGTCAACATGAGCCTGGGCGGGGGCCGCTCCACCGGCTTTTGCGACGGCGATCTCACCAAGCCGATCATCGATCAGCTGCGCGCCGCGGGCGTCGCCACCGTGATCGCGTCGGGCAATGACGGCTTCCGCGATGCCGTCAGCTTCCCCGGCTGCATTTCCAGCGCCATCACCGTCGGCGCGACCAGCAAGGCGGACGCAGTCGCCTCCTTCTCCAATTGCGGCCCGCAGGTGGATCTCCACGCGCCGGGCGTCCAGATCAATTCGTCGACGCCGAACAACACCTTCAGCGCGTTCTCCGGCACCTCGATGGCCACGCCCCACGTCGCCGGCGCCTACGCCGCCTTGCGCTCATTCGCGCCGGACGCCAGCGTGAGCGACATAGAAACCGCTCTGGAAACCACAGGAATCAACACCGGCGGCCGCCCCCGCATCAAGATTTTCGACGCCAGCGCCAGACTCACGCCGGAGAGTTGAGGCGGAGCGCCGCCTTCACCCCTTGCCATGGAAACGCGCGCCCTTATCCCACATCGCGCAACCGCGCGTAGACTCGGCGCGTGCGCATCCCCGTCCGCCCCCATTCCACCGCAACGCTGAAGCGCAAGCTGACGCGCGCAAAGCTGCGCATACTGGAGATCGCGGCGTGGCTTGCCGAGAGCGCAGGTCTTGGCGCGCTCGCGGCGGCGCTGCGCGCCGTGCTGCTTGAGGAGCTCCTGACGCTGTCCGCCGAAGTGCGCGCAAACCTCTGCCTGCAGGCGCTCAATCTCTACCGGTTCGGCAAGCAGCCCACGCGGTGCACGATCCCGCGCTCCTTTGGTCCCGACGTCCGCTTCCGTCGCAAACGTGCAGGAATATTCCGCCGCGCGACGCACGCGACCTTCAAGCGATCCGGCCTCGCGGCGCGCGATCCTGAAAAGCTCATTGCCGCGCTCCAGGCGGCGATCGCCGCCGCGCCGCGCCTGATCGCCGATCTTCTCGCCCGCCTGAACCGCGGCTTCAAAGGCCAGCAGCCCACGCTCGGCCGCCCCATTGCGGTCCCGCTCATCGCGCGCCCCGCGCCGTCTCCCGCCTTCGCGGCGGACACCTCCTAACCCGCAAAGCCAAATCCAAGTCCCTGCGCCGTGCGGAGCTTCGCTCCGCGCGAACGCCCGCGCGCGCGCATTTTTCGGCCATGCGCCGGGTGTGCCCGCGGTCACAGCGGCCGGGGGAGGGCGCCGGTAGGGTCCAGTCATCGCAACGACGCGAACACACCAACCCGGAGCTGACCCCCATGACCCGCACCGCTTCCAAGCTGACCAGCCTTCTCCTCGCCGCCGCGCTGTTCGTGCCCTTCGCGACCGCGACGCTGGCCCAAGCCGCCCAAATCCTCTGATCCGAAACGCCCGCCAAGGACGCCCGCTCATGACCCGCACCGCCTCCCTTCTCGCCGCCGCCTTCGCCTTCGCGCTGATCGCCGCGCCGGTTCTCGCCCAAGCCTCTCAGATCTTCGCGTAAGCGCGGCACGAACAGCCCGCTCGCCGGTCCAGACAGACGCACGCCCTCACTCGCGTCTCGTCCCCACCCGCATGGACCGGCGGGCGCGCTCGCATCTCTGCGCGATCGCGGCGTCAGCTCCCGGTGATCGCGCAACGCAAGAAGGGCGCGGGGTGTCAGCTCCCCCGCGCCCTTCACGCATTCGGGATCGCGCTCAGTCGAACCAGTCGAGCGCGTTGTGATCGGCGATGAGATCGACCGCGCCGTTGAGCATCTTGAAGAACATGTCGTCGCCGCGGGGCGTCTGCGTCACCACCATCGCGGCGAAGAACGCGGTGAGGAAATGCTGGAACGCGCCGGCGACGTAATGGCGCTTCACCACGTCGGCGGAATAGGCGCCCGCGCCCTCGCGCTCCAGCGCAGCGATATAGCCGGCCAGCAAGTCCTGCTCATGCGCGCGCCGCACCGCCGGATCGAGCGCGCCGGCGATGAAATAGCCGATGTCCGACGCCGCCGGCCCGTAGCCGAACGACTGCCAGTCCACCACCGTCGCCGGCGCGCCCCCGGCGTCCGTCGCGAAGAGCATGTTGTCGGGTCTGAAGTCGCAATGCACCAGGCAGCGCGGCCCTTGCCGCAAGGCGTCGTACTTGTGGAGCTGCGAACTCATGGCGTCGCCGATGCGCTGCGCCGCGATTGTCACGCGATCGCCGTAGCGCGCTTTGAACGCGGCCCAAAGTCCCGCCACGAGCTCCGGCTGCACTGGGTTCGGCGCGTCGCGCGTCCCGTTCACCCACGCATAAGAATCAAGCGCGTCGTCGTTCCAGAACGCAGCGTGCAGCTTCGCGGCTTCGTCGAGCACAAGACGCGCCTGGTCGAGGCTGACGCCGGCAAGCTGGTCGCCTTGCTCGGCAGGCGCCAGGTCGCTCATGATCAGCACAAAATCGTGGCTCGCTTCGTCGATCTCCGCCAGCCAGCAGCGCGGCGTCGCGATCCGCGCGCGCGATTGCAGCACTTGGTAGAATCGAATCTCGCGGTGGTAATTGCCGAGCGCGATGCCTGTGGCGCGGCTCTCCGCGCCTTCCGCCGGAAACTTGCCGACCAGCGTGCGCGGCGCATCCGGCGCGTCGTGCGCGTACGTAAGGTTGAAGCGCACGCAATCGCCAATCTGTCCGGTGCCGACCTTGCGCGCGGTGAAGCCGGAGACCGCCGCCGCCACGCCGCCCGCGGCGAGCGCGCCGGTGAGCCACGCCGCATCGATCGCCTTCCAGTCGCGAATGTCGATGGTCATCGGCCCATCCTGACGGAAACCGCGCCGATGGGGGAAGATGACGCTGCGTCCATCCCCGCGCGAGGCCCGAGGGAAGGGGCCGGCGTGTGCTCCAATCCACACGGTCGCCCGCCCGCGGACGCAATTCGGCCACGCCGGCCATTCCGCCGGGCTTCCAGGCGGGTTATCAGTTCGTTAACCATAAGGCCAAGAACACCGGGGGACCGTTATGGTGGGTGACAAGCGAGGGGGCGCAGGCCCTCTCTCGGAACGGCGGCTAAAGGGCTTCCTGATGCCTCTCCTGGCGGGCGCAGCGCTCACCACGGGATGCGGCACGGTCGCCTCGATCTCGTCGACGTCGGCGCCGGGCGGGGTCGCCGGCTGCTCCGGCACGACCGATCTGCGCCAGTACGAAGACACGCGTCTCAACCAGATGGCCGAAGCCTGCCGGCGGGCCGCACAGGATACACGCGCCAGCAATCTTCAGGCGGCGATAGCGAATTACAACGCCGGCCGCATCTGGAAAGCGCAGGGGCAGTTCGACAATGGGTTTGAGCGCCCTGAACTGGCGACCGCCCCGGTCTGGACAAGGGCGAGCGAAGCGCTGGAGGCGGCGCTGGCGAATCTCCCGACGCCGGCGCCCGCAGGCGCTGGCCGCGGAAACGAACTGAGCGACGCCACCTGGGCGAACGCCAAGCTTGAGCTTTCGCAAGTCCGCGCGTTCATGGGCGACTGGGAAGGCGCGCTGGAGCACGCCACGGATGTCTACGAGCGTTCATCCGACGCCCGCCAGGCGGACGCGCTCTATCAGCGCGCGCGCCTGCATCTTCAGCGCTATCAGCAGGATCCCAATCCGTCCTATCGCGAACGCGCATTCGACGACCTGAGCCGCCTGTCGGTTTTCCAAAGCGATCAGAACAGCGCAACGCTGCGCGACGCGCAAAGACTGGTCGTCGAATTGGCCAAGACGCTTGGCGACAACGCGCTCGCGGATCGCAATCTCGATCGCGCGCGCAGCGTATTCGTCGCCGGGAGAGAGGCCGCGCGCGCCATCAGTCGCGGCACCGGCAACGGCGACAACGACTTCCAGGTCGCAACCTTCAATCTCGGCCTTGGCAAGATCGAGGTTCTTCGCGCCGGGCTGACCGGCCCCGACGAACTGGGCGGCTGCGACGCGCGTCCGCTCTATCCCTCCGCGCTCAACGCCGCGGTGACGGAGCATCTGAACTCAGACCTGCCCGAAGCGGATCGCTGGGCCGGCTGCGCGCTTCTGGCGCTTGGCCAGTTGACGCCCGCGCTGAGGCGTTTCGAGGACGCCGCCCAAAGCACCGAAGGCAGCGTCAACCCCAACACCCAGATCTCCTTGGCGCGCGCGCTTCGCGAAGCGTCGCGCAACGAAGCCTCGGGCGTGCAGAGGCTGCATTATCGCGATCAGTCCCTGAACGCGTACAGCACTGCGCTCGGCTTGTTGCCGGCGCAGGCCGACGCTGAGAAACGCGCAATCGTGCTGGTCGAGGCCGCAAGCGTCATCCTCGAATACGCCCGCGCCGCGCCGAACCAGGATTGGCGCCCTGAAGGATGCGAAGCCCGCATCGCGGCGGCGGCCGCGAACGATCCCCTGGCGCGCGCCGATTCACCGCCATTGGCCTGCGCCGTCAGCATGCTCACCGAGGCTGTCGAACTCGCGCCGGAGGCGCCGGACGCCTATCTCCAACTGGCCGCCGTTTATGGCGACATGACCCCGACGACGCCGGATGGCGCCCGGCTTCGCAGCGTGTTCAACGCCGCCTTTGCGAACGCGCGGGAAGCGGTGCGGCGGGCGGGGGAGGATTCCAGCGTCCGCGCGCGCGCCAACTTCCATCTCTCCAGCATTGCGGAAACCGGGATTGCGCGCGGCTTGCGCGAAGGTCGCCAGGCCAATGGAGACATGGTCGCGTTGAGCGCCGTCGCCGTCAGCAGCGCCGATGAGGCCGCGCGCCTCGCGCCCGAACTCTTCACCAGCCAAGCCTGCCTCACCCGCTTGTCCGCGTACGGGCGGATGACGCTGAGCCAGCGCTACCTGGACCGCGGCAGGGCGCACATGACCGAGAGCGCCCGCTATTGCGAGACCGACCGCAACCAGCCTGTTTCGCTGCTTTACGAAGGGATGTATCACCTGGCTCAAACCTATTATTTGAGCGACACCCGGCAAAGCAAAGCCCAAAGCGACGCATGGGAGAATGCGCTGCAATCCTTCCGCGCCGGCGAGGCGGCGCTGGATGCAGATCTAACCGGCGGATTCTCAACGCAGGACCGTCAGGCGATGCGAGACCGGTTGTTGACCGGTCAGGCCATCGCCTATGAATGCGCAGGGTTCCGGAATGCGGCCGCGGAAATCAGAACGCGCACAACACAGAGCGGCGACACGTATTTCTTCGCGCATGGTTTCAGGGAATGCGCCGCACGTCGGGTCAGGTAGGACTGGTCGCGGTTTGGAGGGCTGAGAATGGCGGACAAAGACACCCAATTGGGTTGGGGAGACGAGAAGGCCGCGCCCGTCGTCATCCAGAATCCGAGCGGCCCAGGTCGGGGCGTTGCGATGATGCTGGGCGTGGCCCTGGTGTTCGCTTTGGCGCTCACCGGGTTCTTCGGCTATCAATGGCAGCAAGTCAGCGAGAAACTCACAACGGCGGAGCGGCAACTGACGGCCGTCGAGGGCGATCTCAAAACGAAGCTCGCCGAGCAGCAGGCCGTGAACCGGGTCGAAGCCGCCTACGCGGTCGCGCTGCAGGAAGAGAACAGGCTCGTCCGTGAGGGAAAATCGCCGCCGCCCACGGCGCGCTCGCCGTTGCAGTTGTGGATCGAGCAGATGCAGGATGAGAACGAGAAGCTCCGGCTCTGCGTCAACAACCCCCGCGCGGCCGGGTGCCGGCAGCGTGTGCCCGTGACGCCGACGCCGCCGCTGTCGGGTGGTCCAGCGATCCCCCGCGAACGATAAGCGCCAGGGCAGGCTGGCGCGCGGCTGCGACTGCGCCTAAGCAGTCGCCAACTCACGTCGCCAGAACAGATGGAGAGCCTATGTCCGGTGGTCCCACGCCCGAGTACCGCGCCTTCGTCGAAGCCGGCATCGGCGTCTGCATGGCCGTCATCCTCGCGGACGGCGCCTTCTCCGAGGATGAATTCGTGTGGTGGAAGGCGCTGCAGGAAGGTCATCCGCTCTTTCGCGACGTTCCTGCGGCGGACTTCAATCCGATGCTCGCGCGCGTGAAGGCGCAGCTGCTCTCGCAACCCTGGGAGCCTCTCGTTCAGCAATGGGCGAACGCGGTGCCGGAGCAGTATCGCGAAGCGTTGCTGGAGACCGCCTCTCAGACCGCCATCGTCGATCGCAAAGTCGTCGGCGGCGAACCGGGCATCATCCGCTTCATCTGGCGCGCCCTCGCCATCAGCGACGATCGCGGCGCCTCGATCTTCGCCAACGTCATGGGCAGAATGCGCTGAGCGCGTTAGCGCGGCCGGCTTATGCTTCGAGGGCCAGGAGTGCGAACGTGGCGAGCCAGTGCTCGCCCATGTAATCGCCGACAACCGCCGGCAGGCTGGCCGCGATATGGGCCTCCGCAGCGTCGCGTGCGCGGATCGCGCGCGGATCGTCTCCCGGCAGCGCTGACGCGATCGATCGCCAGCACCAGGCGCGCGCAAAATTGAGCCCGTCCAGATGCGCGATCTTGCCGTCGCTGCGGTCGCTGACGCGCGCGGGTGAGAACAGGGTTTCCGGCCGTCCCGCCGCGGCGTGCGGCAGGAACCCATCGAACCACGTCGCAAAATCCGCAGGCGCAAGCATGCGGCGCATGCATTCCGCCTCCATCAGCGTCGGCGACAGAAAATCATCCTGACTGGGCTCCCAAGCCTGCGCGTCGCGATCGGCGCCGTACCAGAAGGTGACGCGCTCGCGGATGAGCGCAAAGAGCGCAGGATCGTGCGTCTCTGCATAATCGGCCGCGAGCCGCAGCGCGAACGCGGTGGAGCCGTGGACGCCGGTGCGGATAGGATAGTCGCACAACGGAAGGAAGCGCGCGAACCGCAGCGCAAAAGCCTCCGCCAGCGGACGCAGCGTCGCCGCGTGAACGTGAAACGAATGTTCAAGCTCAGCCTGCAAGCCGAGAAGCCATGCCCAGCCGTACGGCCGCTCGAAGCCGCGCGCCGAAGGCCGATCGAGATAGGCGCATTCCGCAGCGACCGCGTCCGCCGTGAAGCGCGCCGCAAACAGCGCCTCGATCGTCGCGGCGCCAGCGAGATCGGGATAGGCGCGGCGCAGCCGTGCAAGCAGCCAATAGCCATGCACGCACGAATGCCAGTCGAAGCTGCCGAAGAAAATCGGATGCAGCGCCCGCGGCCCACGCACATCCTGGGGACCCTCAAGCACGTGATCCATCTTGTTGGGATATTCGCGCTCGACATGCGCCAGCGCGACGCGTGCGAAGATTTCGGCGCGTTCGCGCGTGAGCCGCGCGCTCATGCTGGAAACGCCAGAAAGCGCATCAGCAGGATGTTGGCGAGCAGGAGCGGGATCGCTGTCGGGATCTGCGCGCGGATGACGCCGTTGAGCGCGGCTTTGCGGTCCGGCAGGTCGAGCAGATTGGCGGGAACGACATTGAAATTCGCCGCCATCGGCGTCATCAGCGTGCCGCAGAACCCGGCCAGCATGCCGATCGCGCACACGCGTGCGGGGTCCCCGCCCAGCGCCTGCACCACGATCGGGAGGCCGACCGCCGCGGTCATCACTGGGAACGCAGCGAACGCGTTGCCCATGATCAGCGTGAAGAGCGCCATCCCAATGCAATAGGCCGAAACCGCGAGCGTGCGCGTGTCGAGAGGAACATAGTCCGCCATCAGCCGTCCGACTTGATCGCCGACGCCGGCCGCGAGAAACACAGCGCCGAGCGAGGCCAGCATTTGCGGCAGGATCGCCGCCCAGCCGACCGCGTCGATCAGCCTGCGCCCCTCCCGCAGGGGTGCAAGCAGCGGCGGCTTGAGCCACGCCATCACCGTGGCGACGGCGATGAGCGCGCCGAGCACGAGCGAGACCAGCGTCGCCTGCGCCGGATCGATGATGAGAGGCCCCCAAGTCGTGTATTTCGCGGCGAGCGTGCCGATCAGCGCGATGGCGGGAATGATCAGCGCCGGGAGAAAGAGCCGATTGCCGTTGCGCGCAGCGCTCGCGCGCCGCTCTTCCCCGCTCGATGTCTCTCCGCGTCCTTGGCCCAGACCGATCCCTGCGACGGCCACGAGGCCGACCGCGAGCAGGCCGTTGCCGAGATCGCCAAGCTGCGAACCGGCAAGGAAGCTGACGGCAAGCAGCCCCCAGAACACGCCGTTCATGGCGCGGCGCGGATTGCTCGTGTCCGCGAAAGAAAACAACGAGGCGGCAGCAAAGAAGAGCCCGCCGACAATGTAGGCGTGCGCAAGCGTGATCATGCCGGCGCGCCGGGCTTGGTCAGAACGCGATGCAGATGCGCGTCGAGACGCCAAAGCCGCAGCGAGTGGATGAGAAGCGCCGCGATCGCCGTCGGGATCGCCCAGATCGACAATTCCAGCGGCTCAACAAAAATGCCGTTGGCTTCCAGGAATCCCTTGATCAGCAGGATCGACGCAATCGCGATGAAGATGTCTTCGCCGAAGAAGAGCCCGATATTGTCCGCCGCCGCCGCGTGCGAGCGGATCAGGTAGCGTTCGCGGTCGGGGAGGGGGCCGTAGCGCGCTTCCGCCGCGCCCTCCGCCATCGGCGCGATCAACGGGCGCACCATTTGCGGATGCCCCCCGAGCGATGTGAGGCCAAGCGCGGCCGCGACCTGGCGCACGAAGAAGTACACCCACAGCAGGCGCCCGACGGTGGCCGCGCGTACTTCGGCGATCACGATCCGCGCACGCTCCTGCAGGCCCGCGCGCTCCAGGAGCCCGATCGCCATCAGCACGATCCAAACGATGCTGACATAGCGATTGTCGTTGAACGCCTTGCCGAACAATTCGAGCGTGGAGACCAGCGCCGCCAGCATGGCTTGCAGATCGCTGTCCGGCGTCCACGCGGCCGCGAGCCCGGTCGTAATCGCCGCCGCCATCACCACAAGCAGCGGATTGGCGCGCAGGACGAAGCCCAGCACGACGACGCCTATTCCCAAAAGCACGAGCATGCGTCCCCCTCAATCGCGGCCGTAGCCGCCCCCGCCTGGCGTTTCGATCACGAACACATCGCCCGCCGTCATCTCGGCCGCGGCCGTCGCCCCGAGCCTCTCCACATCGCCGTCGGCGCGCTCGATTGAATTGGTTCCGGGCGCGCCAGCGCCGCCGCCGCAAAGTCCGAACGGCGCGGTGCTCCGCCGGTTCGAAAGGATCGCGGCGGCCATCGGCTCACGAAAGCGAATCCGCCGCACCACGCCGTCTCCGCCCTTGTGCGCGCCGCCGCCGCCGGAGCCGGAGCGGATCGCAAACGATTCCACGATCACGGGGAAACGCTGCTCCAGCACCTCGGGATCAGTGAGCCGCGAATTGGTCATATGCGTCTGCACCGCGTCGGCCCCGTCGAAGTCCGGACCGGCGCCGGCCCCGCCGCAGATCGTCTCGTAATATTGCCGCCGCGCATCGCCGAACGTGAAATTGTTCATCGTGCCCTGCGCGGCGGCGAGCACGCCGAGCGCGCCATAGAGCGCATCGACGATCACCTGGCTGGTCTCCACATTCCCCGCCACCACCGCAGCGCCAGGCGCGGGATTGAGCAGCGATCCCTCCGGCACGATGATCTCGATCGGCTTCAGGCAGCCCTCGTTCAGCGGGATGTCGTCGTCGACCAGCGTGCGGAACACATAGAGCGTCGCCGCGCGCGTGATCGAAAGCGGCGCATTGAAATTCCCGGCGTGCTGCGCGCTCGTGCCCGTAAAATCAATCCGAACCGTCCGCCGCTCGTGATCCGGCGTGATCGCGACGCAGATCTTGGCGCCGACGTCGAGCGCGATCTCCATGCGTCCTGGGCCAAGGCGATCGATGACGCGGCGGATATGCTCTTCCGCGTTGTCCTGCACGTGGCCCATGTAGGCGGCGACGCCGTCGCGGCCATAGTGAGAGACGAGCCGTCTCAACTCATCCCCGCCGCGCAGGCACGCCGCGATCTGCGCCTTGAGATCGGCGATGTTGCGATCGATGTCCCGCGCGGGATGCGCGCCGGTCGCGAACAGCGCCCGCGCTTCGCGCTCGCGCAGCCGCCCGGCCTCCACGAGTTGGAAAGTCTCGATCAGCACGCCTTCATCGTCGACGCTTCGGCTGTGGGGCGGCATCGAACCGGGCGTCAGCCCGCCGATGTCGCCATGATGACCGCGCGCGGCGGTGAAGAACGCCGGCGCCGCGTCGCCCGCGTCGAGCATGATCGGCGCAATCACGGTGATGTCGGGCAGATGGGTGCCCCCCGCGTGCGGCGCGTTGAGCATGAAGACGTCGCCGGCGCGCATCGCAGCGCCGCGGCGCCGGATGATCTCCCGCACGCTGTCGCCCATCGATCCGAGATGCACGGGAATGTGCGGTGCATTCGCGACGAGGCCGCCCGCGTTGTCGAAGACCGCGCAGGAGAAGTCCAGACGCTCCTTGATGTTCACCGACGACGCCGCCGCCTGCAGCGCGAGCCCCATCTCCTCGGCCACGGCCATGAAGCGGTTGTTGAACACCTCCAAAAGGATCGGGTCGACGTGCGCCGAGATGCGCGTCGACTCCGGCGCAGCCTCCGCGCGCCGCGTTACAAGAATGTCGCCGCCCGCGGTCACGCGCATCGCCCATCCGGCGTCGATAAACGAGGTCGCACCCTGTTCGCGCACGAGCGCAGGACCGTCCGCCGCGAACCCGATGGGCAGATCCTCGCGCTGATAGAGCAGCGCTGCCCGCGCAGCGCCGCCCGCGAACACGCTGACGCTCTGCGCGGAAGGCGGATCAGCGTTCAGCGGTAGCGGCGCGCGCACGTCGCCCGCGGCGCTGCGCGATATCGCTTCCGCCGTCACTGACGCCACGATGATCGCCCGCTCCGGGTCTGCGAACCCAAATCGACGCCGATGCGCGACCTCGAAGAGGTCTGCCAAAGGATCTTGGCCGGAGAACGCCACAGGCAGCGTTGAATCCGCGCCTTCATATTTGAGATTCAGCGTCGCCTGGACCTCGATCCCGGTGGCGCCCTGCGCCTGGAGCGCATCGGTCGCGCGCGCAGCGAGAGCGTGCGCGCGTGCCCGCCAGCCGGCGTCAGCGAGCGGCGCTTCGATCGTTTCTTCTGCGATGGCGCGGAGATCGGC
>WGOB01000072.1 GCA_016124255.1 Alphaproteobacteria bacterium
GCCTGGCGCATCACATCCGTATTGCTGGTACAATCGAAGGAATAGTCCGCGCCGCCATCGGTCAGCTCGACAAGATGCGCCACCACATCCTTGGTGTCCTTCGGATTGACGAAATGCGTCATGCCGAATTTCTCGGCCATGGCGCGCTTGCCGGGATTGGTGTCGACGCCGATGATCTTGTCGGCGCCGACCATGCGCGCAGCCTGCAGGACGTTGAGGCCGATGCCGCCGAGGCCGAACACCGCGACATTGGCGCCGGGCCAGACTTTCGCAGTATTGATGACGGCGCCGATGCCGGTGGTGACGCCGCAGCCGATGTAGCAGATCTTGTCGAACGGCGCGTCGCTGCGGACTTTCGCGACCGCGATTTCCGGCATCACGGTGAAGTTGGAGAACGTGGAGCAGCCCATGTAGTGCGCGATCGGCTTGCCGTTCATGGAAAAGCGGCTCGTGCCGTCGGGCATCACGCCCTTGCCCTGGGTGGCGCGGATCGCGGTGCAGAGATTGCTCTTGCGCGAGAGGCAGGTTTTGCACGCGCGGCATTCCGGGGTGTAGAGCGGGATGACGTGATCGCCGACCGCCACGCTCGTCACGCCGGCGCCGATTTCGCGCACGATCCCTGCGCCTTCGTGGCCGAGCACGCTTGGGAAAACGCCTTCACTGTCCTTGCCTTCCAGCGTGTAGGCGTCGGTGTGGCAGACGCCCGTCGCCATCACCTCGACCAGCACCTCGCCCGCGCGCGGGCCGTCGAGGTCAAGCTCGACGATTTCGAGCGGCTGGTTCGGCGCAACGGCCAGGGCGGCTTTGGTTTTCATGGGCGCATCCTTGAAAGCTCCCATCTCCGGATTCGTCGCGGACTTGGTCCGGGGCGAAGTCCGGGGCCCATAACCACAAGCGCTTCGCGTTTATGGCCTCCGGGCCCGCGACTGCGCCGCGTCCCGGGGATGGGTGAATACCGTCAACGCATAGAGCGCAAGAGAGCGGCGACGCAACGTCAATATTGCGGTCCATGGGCCGGCGCCCCACGATGGCCGCGAAGGAGTGGCGGTCATGCTTGGTGCGAAATTGCGTTTTGGCGCGTTCATTGCCCCGTTTCACCCGCTTGACGAGAATCCCACGATGGCGCTCGAGCGCGATCTCGATCTCGTGTGCCTGATGGACAAGCTGGGTTATGACGAGGCTTGGATCGGGGAGCACCATTCGGCGGGCTATGAGCTGATTGCGAGCCCGGAATTGTTCATCGCGACGGCAGCGGAGCGCACGAAGACCATTCGGCTGGGCACCGGCGTTTCGTCGCTGCCGTATCATCACCCGCTCATGCTTGCGGATCGGATCAACCAGCTCGATCATATCACGCGCGGCCGGGTGATGTTCGGCGTCGGGCCCGGCGCACTGCCGAGCGATGCGTTCATGATGGGCATTCCCGTCGACAAACAGCGCGACCGCATGGACGAGGCGATCGACGTGCTCTTGCCGCTGTTGCGCGGCGAGACGGTGACGCACAAGTCCGATTGGTTCGAGCTCAACGAAGCGCGCCTGCAGATGACGCCGTATACGCGGCCGAGCGTCGAGATCGCGGTGGCGTCGCAGGTGTCTCCCACCGGCGCGCGCGCGGCGGGCAAGCATGGCGTGGGGCTGCTCTCGATCGGCGCGACGCAGACGGGCGGCTTCAACGCGCTTTCATCGAACTGGGCGATCGCGGAGGAGCAGGCGGCGGCTCACGGCAAGACCATGAACCGCAGCGCGTGGCGCCTTGTCGGTCCGATGCATGTGGCCGAGACGCGCGAACAGGCGCGCGCGGACGTGGGGTTCGGCCTGCAAAAATGGCTGAACTATTTTCTCGAGGTCGCCGCGCTGCCGCTGGCGCCGCAGGACGGCGGCGATCCGGTGGACGCCATGATCGCGTCGGGCCTCGCGGTCATCGGCACGCCGGAGGATGCGATCGCGCAGCTTGAGCGCCTGGAAAAGCAATCGGGCGGATACGGCGCGTTCCTGCTGATGGACCACAATTGGGCGCCGTGGGCGCGAAAGCAGAATTCCTACGAGATGATCGCGCGCTATGTCGCGCCGCAATTCCAGGCGCTGAACGAAAACCGGGCGGCGTCGCTGGCCTGGGCGCGGGATAACCGGCCCACGTTCATGGGCCAGGCGATGATGGCTGTCGGCGCGCGGGTCGCGCAGCACATCCAGGAAAAGGGAACCGAGAACATCCGTCCCGAGATCCTTGAGGCGATGGGGATGAACAAGAAGACCTGAGAGCAGCCCCGCGCAGGTCTTGCCGGGGCCGCGCCAACGCGCTACATCTGAGCGAGATTTCTGTCGCGCTTGATCGCTTTCCCCGCCTTCGCGCCCGGATCGTCATCTTTTTCGTCAGACCTCAATCAGCCGCTTCGGCGGCGCTCATTCTTTTTCTGGAGGCGACGATGGCTGTTGGCGTTGTCAAGTTCTTTGATGCAAATCGTGGATTCGGCTTCATTCAGCCGGAAGGCGGCGGCGCCGACGTGTTCGTGCACATCTCCGCGGTCGAGCGCGCCGGCATGAGCGCGCTTGCGGAGGGCCAGCGCCTGAATTTCGAGATTGAGAAGGACAAGCGCGGCCGCAATGCTGCGTCCAATCTCTCGGCTGCGTGAGATGCGGCCATGACTCTTGACGAGAGAATTCCAACGCTGTCCGGCGCAGAGCTTGAGATTCTGCGGGCCAACGCGGCGCGCTTGCGCGAGTCCGGCGCGCCCAAGCAGGCGCTGGAGGCGGAACGCGTGCTGCCCCTGATCGAGGCCGAATTGGCGCAGCGTCGCGCCAGCGCGCCCGCGCCGGCGAAGAAGACGCGCGCGGTGAAGGCCAAGACGCCGGCGAAAGCGAAGGCGCCCGCGAAAGCGAAGGCGAAGAAGGCGAAGCCCGCGGACGCGGACCAGGACGCCGACCAGGACGACGCGTAGCCGCGGTCTTCCCCCTCTTGCTTCCGCATCTTGGGGCTTCCCTTCGCGGCGCGCGATGAAACAATTCACGCGCTGATGCGTTGAAGCGCACGTGAAGCCGTCTTTGAACCAACCGATCTTCGCGGGCACGCCTGCGCCTTCTCGCGTGGGTCGGTCGCGCGCGCTCGTGTTGCTGAACGAGAAGGCGGGCGGCGTTGGTCCCGGCGATCGCGCCCGCCTGGACGAGGCGCTTTCCGCGTCGTTCGAACGCCATGAGATCATCGGCGTCGACGCGGTGAGTTCGGCGCTGTTCACGCGCGATGTCGATGTCATCATCGCGCTCGGCGGAGATGGCACGGCGCGCGCGCTGGCCGCCGCCGCGCCGCGCGAGGGCCCCCCGCTCATCCTGCTGCCCGGGGGCACGCTGAACGTGCTGCCGCGGGCGCTCTATGGCGAGCGCAGCTGGCCGGAGGCGCTGAGCGCCGCGCTTGAACAGGGGGTCGTCCAGCGGCTGCCGTGCGGGCGGGCCAATGGCGAGCCGTTCTTCGTGGCGGCGATTTTCGGCGGGCCGACGCTGCTTGCGCGTGCGCGCGAGGCGATGCGGGAGGGGCGCTATCTGCGCGCTCTGCGGCGGCTCAACCTCTACGCACGCCGCGCGGTGACCCATCGGCTGCGGGCGCGGCCGGCGGTGGGAGACCGGATGCGCCGCGCGCGTGCGATCGGCGTATTGTGCCCGGTGTTTTCCGGCGCGCTGGCGGCGGACGATTTCGAATGGGTGCGCCTGGAACGCGACGGACTGATCGACATGGCGCGCCTTGGCCTGCGCTCGGCGCTGGGCCCGGGCTGGCGTGAGGACGACGCAGTCGATCTGCGCCGCTGCACGCGGGGCGACATCGTCTCGCTTGGGCTCATCCCCGCGACGCTCGATGGAGAGCCGCGGACGTTTCTCTCCCGCGTACAGATCACGTTCGAGCGCGAGGGACCGCTGGTCGTGGCGGTCCCAGACAGCGCATCAGCCGAGGAGGAGAAGGGTGCGCTTTAGCAGTGGAAATCGTACACGTCTCGGACTTGCATATCGGCTGCGAGGATCAGGCGGCGCTCGACGCGGCTGCGCGCTTCATCGCGCGCCGCAAGCCGAGCGGGGTCATCGCGACGGGGGATCTCACCGCGGTCGGGGCGCGCGACGAACTGGACAAGGCGTTTGCGTGGCTCGCGAGTCTTGAGGCGCCGGCGATGGCGATGCCGGGCAATCACGACACGCCCTATTACAGCCTGATGCGCCGGCTCGGCGATCCGTTCGGCCGCTTCGCGCGTTCCGCGTCCGGGGCGCGGCGGGTGCGGACCAACGCATGGGCGACCCCGGATTTCGTGGTCGCGCCGATCAACACGGCGCGCGGCGTGCAGTTGCGGCTCAATTGGGCGCTTGGCGCTGTTTCCCGGCGCCAGGTGGACGCAGCCGCGGCGGTGCTCGGCGAAGCCGGCAGCGACGCGCTGCGGATCGTCGCTTCGCACCATCCGCTCATCTGGCCGAAACAGGCCCCGATCGGCGGGCGAACGCGCGGCGGCGCGCGCGCCGCGGCGGCGCTGGTGAAGGCGGGCGCCGACGTGTTTCTCAGCGGGCATCTGCACGCCGCGAGCGCGTGGCCCATCGCCCTTGGCGGCCGCAGGGCGGTGAGCGTTTCAGCGGGCACGCTGTCGACTCGGCTGCGCGACGAGCCTGGGGGATTCACGCTGATACGCCATGCAGGCCCGGCGATCGTTGAGGTGGAGATCGTGCATATCGGGGCGCAGGGCGCGTGCCGGACGGCGCATCTGCACCGCTTTGATCTGCGCGAGCCCACAGCAAGTGCGGACGCCGCGGGACCTCAAGGCGCCGTTAGAGACCGGGCTTGACCAGAATCTTCACATGCGACTCCGGGCTGGCCAGCGCAGTGAAGGATTCCGCGACGCCCTCGAGCGGGCATTCGCCGGTGATCAGCGGCGCGACTGGAATGATCCCATCGGCGATATCGGTGAGCGTGCGGGCGAATTCGTCTGGGGTGTAGCCGAGCACGAATTTGAGTTCGAGCTGCTTGTTGATGGCGAGCGAAGGCTCGATCTTGTCCGTTTCCATGCAAACGCCGGCGACAAGGATCTGCGCATGCGGCGGGGCGCGCTCGATCAGCGACTGGAGCACGCCCGGCGCACCGACGCATTCGAACACGACCGGCCGCGCGACGCTCTGGCCGCCCATGCGCGCCATGGTCGCGGCGCCCAACGAGTCCGGCACGCCGAGGCTGGTCCATTTGCCGTGCGGATCATCCGTACCCGGATCGACGACGATGTCGGCGCCCATGGCGCGCGCGGCTTCGCGGCGGCGCGCGGAGAAATCTGCGGCGATCACCGCGCCCCAGCCTTTCGCGGGGCCCTGCGCCTTCAGGCTGGCGATGACGGCGAGGCCCACGGGGCCGCAACCGATGACGAGCGCGACCGATCCCTTCTCCATCGCTGATTGCGCCACCGCATGCGCGCCCACCGCCATCGGCTCGGTGAGCGCGGCGTGCTCGGCGGAGAGACCGTTCGGGACCTCCAGAAGCATGGGCTCCATCAGGGCCATGTATTCCGCGAAGCCGCCCGGATAGCGGTTGGAATAGCCGACAGCCTCGAAGCCCTGGGCGTCAAATGCTACGGGCATGGCGACAACGCGCGCGCCCGGCTTGAAGCGCCCGCCGCCAGCGCCGTGCTCGATCACCTCGGCGCAATATTCGTGGCCGAAGACGACATCTTTGCTGGGATCCAGATTACCTACGCCGCCCGCGCGCCGTGTGAGATCGACCATGTGGTCGAGATAGTGGAGCGCGTGCAGGTCCGATCCGCAGATGCCGCAGGCGAGCGTTTTCACCAATGTCTGGCCCGGGCCGGGCTGGGGCGCTGCGATCTCGTCGCAGACCAGCGCCTTGTCGCGGCGAACGACGGCGCGCATCAGGAATTGCTTTCCGTCATCGCGGAATAGACCAGCGTGCGCAGCTCGCGGCGGATCGGGTAGCTCGTGGAGGGCATGAGCTGGGTCATGAAAACGACCGCCAAATCCTCTTTGGGATCGATCCAGAACGCGGTTGAGGCCATGCCGCCCCAGAAATACTCGCCGAGAGAGCCCATGTTCTGCGTGCGCGCCTGATCGATCGTCATCGCGAAGCCGAGACCGAAGCCGAGGCCGGCGAAGATCGCCTCGCTAAACAGCGATTGGGAGCACTCGATCAGCTCCTTGCCGTCGGGGAGATGATTGAGCGTCATCAGCTCGATCGTCTTGGGGCTGAGGAGGCGATGGCCGTTCAGTTCGCCCCGGTTCAGCAGCATGCGGCAGAATTGCATGTAATCCGCCGCCGTGCCGACGAGCCCGCCGCCGCCGGATTCCATTTTCGGCGCGGTGCGGTAGCGGCTGGTCTCGGGGTCGTCCTGCAGCACGGTCTTGCCGGACGGCGTGAGCGCGTAGCAGGCGGCGAAGCGCTTCTGCTCGCTCTCCTTCACGAAAAACGCGGTATCCTTCATGCCCAAAGGATCGAAAATCCGTGTGCGGAGGAAATCGGAGAATTTCTGGCCCGATGCGCGCTCGATGAGGAGGCCGAGCACGTCAGTCGATACGGAATAGTTCCAGGCCGTCCCGGGCGAAAACTCGAGCGGAATCTCGGCAAGCCTGGCGGCGAAATCGTCGAGCGTGTTCTCGTGCCAGTCCTCCAGCTTGGCTCTGCGGTAGGCGGCGTCGACATTGGTGCGGTTCTGGAAGCCGTAGGTGAGGCCGGAGGTGTGGCGCAGAAGGTCGATCGCGCGCATCGGCGCGTCGGTGCGTCTGGTCTGCCAGGCGCCGGGGATGCCGGCGGCGTAGACGCCGAGATTGCGCCATTCGGGGATGAGGCGGTGGACCGGATCGTCGAGCGAGATCGCGCCTTCCTCCACCAGCATCATGAAGGCGACGGAAGTGATCGGCTTGGTCATCGAATAGATGCGGAAGAGGGTGTCTTCCGACAGCGCCGCGCCGCGCTCTACGTCCTGTTTGCCCAGCACGCTCTGATGGGCGATCTCGCCGCGCCGCAGAACGAGCGTCTGGGCGCACGGCAGTTTCCCCTGCGAGAGGTATTTGCGCTCCAGAAACGCGTCGATCCGCGCGAGGCGGTCGCTGGAAAAGCCTAACGCTTCGGGGCGGGCCTGACGCAGGGGCGTGACGGCTGGGGCGGTGGACATGGTTCCTCCTTGGCGCGTGCGGCGGCGCTTTGAATTGTTTTTACCGCGACGCGGCGTCCAGCTAGAATGCCGTTCCTTCGGATTTCAAGGACAAGTTGGCGGAGGCGTGGAAAGTGTCAGGCGCAAGCCGCACGACGCTGGAGGCTGTGGAGGCGGCGCTGGCCAAGGCCAAGCTGTTCCAGCGCATGGGCGCAGACGCCCGGCGCCGCCTCGCCGCGACTGGCGCGGTGCAGGCGCTGGAGCCGCGCGCGCGACTCTTCTCCAAGGGCGACGAGGGCGATGCGATGTACGTCGTGCTCGAAGGCGAAGTTGAGGTGCGCATCAGTTCGGAAGGCGGGCGTGACGTGCGCATCGCCGCGCTCGGCGCCGGCAGCGTGATCGGGGAAATGGCGGCGCTCGACGGCGGGCCGCGTTCGGCGGATGTGGACGCCGTGCGCCGCACGCGGCTGTTGCGCATTCCGCGCGATTCCGTGGTGGAGGCGATGCGGGCGGAGCCTGACACGCTGATCGATCTCGTCGCGGAATTGAGCCGGCGCCTGCGCGATACGGATGCGGCGCTCGAGGACGCGGCGCTGCTCGATCTGGGCGGGCGGTTGGCGCGGCTCCTGTTGCGCGAGGCCGGCGACGGCGCGGTCGTTTCGTTGACGCAGGTGGAGATGGCGCGGCGCATCGGCGCGTCGCGCGAAAAGGTGAACCGCAAGCTGCACGAATGGTGCGACGAGGGCATAATCGCGCTCGGCCGCTCCGGCGTGCGCATCGTGCGCCGCGCGGCGCTGGAAGGCGTGATCGAAGACTTGCGCGCGCGCTGAGGCGCACACCCGGCTTAGACGTACTTCGCGGCCTCCGCGCGGAAATCGTACATCGGCGCGGTTTCTTCCAGGCAATCGGGCCAGCGGCCGCTCTCACGCCAATAGCGGAGCAGACCAAAGCGTGCGCACATGCGCACGAAGCGCGGGTTCAAGCGCAGCATCAAGGTCGGCTGGATGAAGAGCAGCGCGGTCTCGTAGCCGACATGGGGGCGCAGGGCATCGTTCGCACTGGCGCGGAACGCGTCGATGTTCTCCAACGCTTCCTCGAAGATCGCGAAGGCCGGTCCGACAAGGCCGAGCGCGGAAAGGACGACAGCAAGATCAAGCGCGGCCGAGGGCTGGTCCTCGGCCATTTCGGCGAATTGTTCGCCCAGGCTCATGAACGCGTCGGGGCTCGGGGCCTGCATCGTCGCCTGGAAAAGGGCGCCGGCCTTGTAGACGGCGGATTCCGCCAAGGTGGGAAGGAGCTTGGGGCCCAACGCATGCAGCGCCGTCGCGACATCGAAATCGCCGTCCACGCGGGCGAGGTTGAGCCGCATGTACCAGAGGACGATGTTGTCGGGATCGCGCTTGGCGGCCTCGTCCAGCAAGGCGCGACCGGCTTCCTTCGATTCCGTCGCCCAGACGTTGTGGCCGTGGAACGCCGCCAGCATCGGATCGAGCGGATCGAGTTCGAAGGCGCGAGCCTGTTGCGCATAGCCGGCCCTGACGCGGCCGACGCTGACCAGGAATTGTCCGTGGGCCAGCACAATGCGCGGATTGTTCGGCTCCAGCGCCAGCGCGCGCTCAAGATGCTGCTCGCGATCGCGCCAGCGGCCGAAATCGCTCTCCAGGGCGAACAGCGTCACGTAAGCTTCGCCGTTGGTGGGATCGAGGCCGATGGCGCGCTGCGCAGACTCGCGCGCGTCCTCCGCGATCCGGTCGCGATAAGCGCCCGACATGCGCATGATCTCCATCTGCGCCAGCGCCAGCGTGGACCAGCCGCGGGCGAAGTCGGGCGCGTCGCGGACGATGCCGGCGAGCATGCCGGCGGCTTCCTCCACGCGCGCCGGCGCGCCGGCGCGCATGTGCTCACGCGCGCGCAGATAGGCGTCGAACACCGACGCGGTCACGCGCTGCGATTTGGCTTGTCTGGCTGCGCCGAAGGCGAGCGCGAGCGCGCCCGCGACCTCGCGCGCGATCTCCTCCTGCAACGCGAAGGCGTCGGCGAGATCGCGATCATAGCGTTCGGACCAGAGCACGACCTTGCTCTCAACGTCGGTCAATTGCGCGGTGATGCGGACGCGGTTCTCCAGCCGGCGCACGGCGCCGTCCAGCAGATGCGTGGCGGCCAGCGCGCTTGCGGCCTTGGCCTTCTCGCGGCCGCGGAAGGCGAAGCTCGACGTCGATCCGATCACCTTCAGGCCCTGCACGCGGGAAACGGTGTAGTGTATCTCCTCGGTTACGCCGTCGGAGAAGAAGCGCGTGTCCTTGTCTCTGGAGATGTTGTCGAACGGCAGAACAGCGAGCACGGGCGTGCGCGCAGCACGCGCTGGCGCCGCGCCGGAAGGCGCGAACGCAAACACGCTCATCAGCGCGCGCATCTTCTCAAGCTTGATGCGCCCGCGCGCTGTAAGGCGCTCGGCGAGCGCTGCGTCGGCCGTGTCGCGGATCAATTGCGACACCAGCGCCGTTCCCGGTTCGGCGGCGGCCTGCAGGCGCGCCGCGATGTTCACGCCATGGCCCAGGAGATCGCCGTCGGCGGCGACGTTCACCTCGCCAAGATGGACGCCAAGCCGGATGGGCGCGCCATGGTCCCATTCGCAGAACGCGATGGCGGCGGACAACGCGTCGCTGGCGCTGGCGAATTCCAGCATCGCGCCGTCGCCCGCGGTGGAAAAGACGCGTCCGCCATGCGCTTCGCACGCGCGTTGCGCGTAGGCGCGCAGGTCCGCGACGATTCGTGATGCGTGATCCTGGTCGCGCTCGGAAAGCGCCGAATAACCAGCCACGTCGATCGCCACGATCGCCGCAAGCCGCTTCGGCGCGGTGCTTCTCGCGGCGCGTTCGCGCGCTGCGGCGAGGTCGATCACGGGGGAGGGCGGCTGCGGTCGGGGCACGTGAGGTCCGTATGAAGCTCATCGCCGACAAATGCGGCGGAATGACAGGCCGCCCAGCCCCGCGCGCCCGTCCGTTCAGGTGACGCATGCGTCAGGCATTTGCAACGGATTTCCCCGCATGGCGGCCCTGCAGAGGGGCAATGGTGACGGCTCAAAGCCGCGTATGGTGCATGACGAAGGCGGGCAGGGCGCGGATGGCGAGCATGATCCAGCGCCAGCGCGCCGGCGCGTACACCACTGGGCCGCCCTTGGCGCCTGCGCGATGAATGATCGCGGCGATTTCCTCAGGTCGCGCCCAGAGACGCCCGGACACGTCCATGTGGCCGGTCATGGGCGTCTCGACGAGTCCCGGCTTGATCAGCACGGCGCGCGCATCGCCAGCGTGGTGCAGCCGATGCGCGATGCCCTGCATCAGAACGCCAAGACCGGCTTTCGCGGCGCCATACACGTAATTGCTGCGACGGCCTCGGTCTCCGGCGACGGAGCCGATCGCCACAAGCACGCCGGAGCGCTGACGTTCGAAGAGATCGGCGGCCGCGAGCGCCCACAGGGCCGCGGCGGTGAAATTGGTCTCCAGGGCGAGGCGCGCCGCATCGACGTCGCTCTCCATGCGCGTCTGATCGCCGAGCGTGCCGAACGCGATCAGCACGTGGGTGACGCCGCCGATGCGGTGGCCCCATTCGAGGAAGCGCTCCGCCGGGCGCTGCTCGGCGGCGAGGTCAAGCGCGGCGGCGTGCACTTGGGCGGCGCCGCGGGCGGCGAGATCATTGGCGATTTCGTTCAGGCGGCCGAGATCACGCCCGACGATCACAAGGCTCGCGCTCTCAGCGGCGAACCGGCGCGCGCACGCCTCTGCGATCGCCGATTGGGCGCCCAGGATCACGACGCGGCGGGCGGGCGGCGCGGTCATGCACGCGTGACCCGCTTCCAGAAGCTCGATTGGATCGCGGGATCGCGCCGCGCTTCCAGTTCGCGCCAGTTGGGGTACATGTACTGGAAGTGATTGGCGCTGACGCGACCGTCCTTGGCGGGATAAAGCCGTCCGCCTGCGGAGAGAACGATCTCGTCGAGCGTGTGCAGGAGATCGAGCGTGCGCTGGCCGCGATTGCGAAAATCGAGCGCGAGTGTGACGCCCTCGCGCGGAAACGACATCAAGCCCGGCTGCGGGAGCCGGCCGAATTGCTTCACCACCGCCAGGAAGGAGCCGTCGCCGGCCTTGGAGATCACGCGCAGCATCTCCCAAATGGCTTCGCGCCCGCCTGCATCCGGGATCACGCACTGGTATTGGCGGAAGCCGCGCTCGCCGTAGAGGCGGTTCCAGTCGCGCACGCCGTCGAGCGGGAAGTGGAACGTGGAATAATGCGCGCGGCGCGGTCCGTGCCGGCGCCGCTTCAGTCCGCGATAGGCGCGGTTGAACAGCGCGAGCGTCGCGCCGTTGAGCAGGAAACCGGGCATATCGAACGGAACCGCGAAAGCCTTGGTGCGCGGGTGCGGCTGGGTTTCGCCGATCGGCGCGTGACGCGCGTGGGTGAAGATCCCGTAGCCCGGCCGCGTGCAATCGATCCAGGCGACGCGATAGTCGGAATCGCCGTGATTGACCATCAGTTCGTAGTATTCGTCGAAGGTGTCGAAGGCGACGTCCTCCACGATCAGGTCGGTGCTTTGCACTTGCGTCAGCGCGATCTCCACCCAGGCGATCAGTCCGGTCAGGCCCATCCCGCCGACGGTCGCTGCGAAGAGGCCGTCGGGATCGTCCGGTGAAACCTGCATGGCGCCGCGGTCGCTGCGGACCAGCCCGATGCGGCGGACCCAGCGGCCGAACGAGCCATGGGTCGTATGGTTCTTTCCGTGTACGTCGTTTGCGACGGCGCCGCCGAGCGTGACGTAGCGCGTGCCCGGCAAGACCGGAAGAAAGAGGCCCTTCGGCGTGAGAATCGAGAGCGCTTCCTCGATCGTCATCCCCGCCTGCGCGCGCAGCACGCGGGCGGCGGGATCAAGCTGCAGGATGCGATCGAGACCGCGCATGGAGACCATGCCGCCGCCCGGGTTGAGGCAGCTGTCGCCGTAGGAGCGGCCGAGGCCGTGCGCCAGGATTGTCGTCGGGCGCTCCGGATCGGAGAACACCGCCGGCAAATCGCCGGCGAAGCGTGGGCGCGCGACGGCGCCCTCGAAGGATGCGGTGCGCCCCCATGAGCCGAGCCGTTCGGTGCGTGCAAACGCCGTCACAAGACGCTCGCGAGGATGAAGGCGACGCCAAGCGCGAACGCGATGAGCCATGTCGGACGGTCGCGCAGCGCGAACGCCATCGGATCGTCATCCAGTTGGCGGCGATGGGCCTTCACCCACAAGCGCCCCAGCGCCAAAGTCGCCGCCACCGGCGCCGCCCACAAAAACGCCGGTGAAGAATAGAGCGCGGCCGCAAACGCCTCTTCCACCAGATACAGCACCAGGATGAGCACGGCCGCGACGCCGCCCGCGGCGCCGAAGGCGAGCGTGAGCGGCCAATCCTGCGCGTAATAGCCCCGTCCCGCCGCGCGCGCGCCATCGCGTTCGTTCAAACGCATGACCTCAACGTGGCGCTTGGCCAGCGAGAGCGAGGAAAAGAAGAACATCGAGAACGTGAGCAGCCATTGCGAATGCGCCACGCCTGCGGCTTCAGCGCCCATCACCAGGCGCAGCGTGTAGAGCGAGCCCAAGACGACGGCGTCGAAGAACACGATGCGCTTCAGCCCCATGGAATAGGCGGCGGTGATGACGATGTAGGCGAGCAGCGCGATCGCAAATCCCGGCGACAGCAGAAAGCCAAGAGCTGCCGAGAGCAGAAGGCCGATCGGCGCCAGAAAGAGCGCGCGCCCGACCGATGCGTCGCCGGATGCAAGCGGGCGCAACCGCTTGGTCGGGTGGCGCCGATCGGCTTCAAGATCGCCCAGATCGTTGAGCACATAGCCTGAAGACGCCGCCAGGCACAGCAAGGCAAATCCGTAGATCGTCGCCAGCGCGGCCTGCGGATCGAACGCCATGTGCGCGAGAAACAGCGGCGCGAAGATGAGGAGATTCTTCGCCCATTGGTGCGGGCGCAATGCGCGCAACCTCGATCCGAAGCGATGCCGCAATTGCGGCAATTCCGCTTCGATCGGCGTCTTGCGACGCCGGACCGTTGCGGCGACGTGCGGCGCGGCGCCCACGAGGATCGCGGAGCGCGCGCCTTTCCACACGGCAAGATCGGCGTTGGAATCGCCGGCATAGGAGAAGCCGTCAGGGTAGTCGGCGGCGAGCGCGCGGCGTTTGGCGCCGCCCTTCAGATTGCGCCGGCCGGTGGAGCCGATCACGCGCGCAAACAAGCCGGTGCGCGCAGCGACGGCGCGGGCGGCCTCTTCGTCGGCGGCGGTGGCGAGAAGCAGCGTCCGCCCGCGCGCGCGCTCCTCTTCCAGCAGCGACACCAGATCCTCACGCAACGGCAAGGTTGAGGCGTCGAGGCCAGCCGCCTTGGCGATGGCGCGCTTGAACGCGGGGCGGCCGCCGAGCAGGCTCGGCAGCGCCGCCAGAAACGCCCATGGCCGGTGAAACAGCGCCGCCGCGATGCCTTCCATCAGGATGTCGGTGCGCAACAGCGTGTGGTCCATGTCGACCGCCAAGGGCGTGTCGAACGGCCCCGTGCTCGGGGCCTGCCCACCGGCTTGCGCTCGGGCCTGCCTGTTCGTCTGAACCACGCGTGTCGCTCGCTTCCCGCCCTACGGGACCAAATTCGCAGCCGCCGCTCAAGCCGGGCGCTGCGCAGCGCTTAGTCCCGCGCCATATCAGCCTCTTCCGGGGAGGATTGTAGCGCAGCGCCGTTGAACGTCTCGTTCACGCCGATGCTGGCGCGCGCGGGCACCCGTTCGCCAGGGAGAACCCGCGCGCCCGGCCCCAGCCTGGCGCTTTCGCCGATGAAGCAATTCTTACCAATCGTAATCTTCCGCACCAGGAGCTTCACCTCGTCGCCGCCGGGCCCTGGCCGCACGCGCATGACATGGGCGCAGAGTTCGACGTTGCGGTCGAAGATCACCCGGTTGCCGATGTCCAGCATCGAGCGGTCGATGACATCGATGCGTCCGCCCCAGTGGACGCTGAAGCCGATGCGCGAGCCCCAGAGGCGCAGCCACATCGAATACCAGCCCGGCATGAGCCTCAACACGCCTTCCAGGAACGGCAACGCGTCGTAGAAGGCCTGGATCTGGCGGGCGCCCCACCATGGAGAATAACCGGGCGCATCGAGGCGGCTCACGCCTTCGCGCAAGGGCGCGAACATGCTGTGGATGCGAAATGCGATCGGGCCTGCGAGATAGACCAGGAACAAAAGGAGCGCGATGGTCCACAAGCCCGGCCAAGCGGCGAAAAAGCCGAGCGCGATGATGGTTGCAGCGACCATCGCAAAGGGAAAAGCCGAGATGGCGCCGCCTTCGCGGTTCATGCCTGCCTCGCGAGAAAAGTAGCGGCAACTTGCGCTGCGAAACGCGCCCGTGCAAGCCGTCGGGGGGCTTAAGCGGTATACGGACGATTGCGTGGTCGCGGCCTATACCGAAAGCGGCGCGGCCTCGCACAGCACGAGCACGATTTCATCCACGCCCCGCGCCGCGCGCAGGCGCGCGCGCGATTCCGGACGGCGCAGGACGCGCGACGCGCGCGCCAACGCCTTCAGATGATCGCCGCCGCGGTCGGCGGGCGCGGCCAGCATGAAGACGAGATCGGCCGGGCGCCCGTCGAGGGCGTCGAAGTCGATCGGGGGATCGAGCCGTGCGAAGGCGGCGATCGGGCGGGAAATGGTCTCGACGCGAGCATGGGGAATGGCCACGCCCTCGCCCATGCCGGTGCCCGCCAGGCGTTCACGCAGCAGGACAGCGTCGAAGATAGCGCGTGAGTCGACGCCCGCCGCGCCGGCCAGCGCCTCGGCCATGGCCTGCAGCACCTGGCGCTTTCCGCTTGCGGAAAGACGCGGGAGCACTGCGCCGGGCAGCACAATATCCCTCAAATCCAATGTGGCTTTCCCATTTTCTGGCGCCGCGGACCGATGCGACCTTACTACGCTTGGGTGTCGAAACGGTCTCACGCAGCGGGCGCGGGATCGATCCAACCGACATTGCCGTCTTGACGGCGGTAAACCACGTTCAACCGGCGATTGCCGGCGTTCCGGAACAAGAACGCCGGCGCGTCCGCCAGGTCGAGCTGCATCACCGCCATGGAAACGGTCATTGTTGGTACGGAGACGGTCGTCTCCGCGATGATCAGTGGGCCTCCAGACTCGGGTTCGGCCGTTACGGACGCCGCGGCGGCGTCGTCGGCCGAGGGGAGGGTCTCGTCTTCGTCGTTGAGCGGGGCGAGCACATACGCGGAAGCGACCTCCGCGGGAAGGGGGGATTTGTGGTCTGCGTGATGATTTCGCAGGCGTCGCTTGTAGCGCCGGACCCGCTTCTCAAGCTTGGTCAGAGAATCCGAGAAGGCCGTGTGGGCGTCTTCCCCATGTCCTTGAGACTGAAGCGTTATTCCGGAATCGAGATGGAGCGTGCAGTCGACCTCGACGCCCGCGCCATTGCGCTCGACGGTGACGACCGCCTCACGAGGCCTGTTGAAAATGCGCGAAATCTGGTCGGTGAGCTCCTGCGTGATCCGCCCGCGCAGGGCTTCGCCCACGTCCATTTGTCGACCGGCCACCTGAACGCGCATGCGCGCCTCCCTGTTGTGTTGCGACCGAGGGCCGTTGCGGCCCCCCGTCGCATCCGCGCCATGGGGCCGACGACCTAACGGAAGGCTGCGCCTCTCCGGCGGCGGGGTCAATCGTGCCCGCCAAGTTGGGCGCTCATTCGCCGAAGCTCGCCGCTTTGGCGCCCAGCTTCTGGAGTCGCGGGCGCGGCAGCCCCTATATGGGGGCTCGGCGCCCGCATCGTCGCGACCGCCTGAGGGACAATTCGATCATGAGTCTGCGAATCGCCGTCGTCGGCGCCACGGGCAATGTGGGCCGCGAAATGCTCACCATTCTGGAAGAGCGCCTTTTTCCGGCGGAGGAGGTGCACGCGCTCGCGTCGCGCCGCTCGGTCGGGGTGGAGGTCAGCTACGGCGACCGCACGCTGAAGTGCAAAGACCTCGACACGTTCGACTTCGGCCGGGTGGATCTGGTGCTGATGAGCGCGGGCGGCTCGGTGTCGAAGGAATGGTCGCCGCGGATCGGGGCGCAAGGCGCGGTCGTGATCGACAATTCCTCGGCCTGGCGGATGGATCCGCGGGTGCCGCTCGTCGTGCCGGAGGTGAACCCCGACGCGGTCACCGGCTACGACAAGCTTAACATCGTCGCCAATCCGAACTGCTCCACCGCGCAGCTCGTGGTGGCGCTGAAGCCGCTGCACGATCGTGCGCGGATCAAGCGCGTCGTTGTGGCGACGTACCAATCCGTCTCCGGCGCGGGCAAGGACGCGATGGACGAGCTTTGGACGCAGACGCGCGGCATCTTTGTGAACGACGATCTCGTGCGCGAGCAATTCACCAAGCAGATTGCATTCAATGTGATCCCGCATATCGACGATTTCATGGAAGACGGCGCCACCAAGGAAGAGTGGAAGATGGCGGCGGAAACCAAGAAGATTCTCGATCCCAAGATCAAACTGACGGCTACGTGCGTGCGCGTGCCGGTGTTCGTGGGCCACTCCGAGGCGGTGAACATCGAGTTCGCAGACCCGATCACAGCGGACGAGGCGCGCGACATCCTGCGCGAAGCGCCGGGGATCATGGTCGTCGACAAGCGCGAAGACGAAGGCTACGTGACGCCGGTGGAATGCGTCGGCGAGTTTGCGACGTTCATCTCCCGCATCCGCGAGGATTCCACCGTCGACAACGGCCTCTCGCTCTGGTGCGTCAGCGACAATCTCCGCAAGGGTGCTGCGCTCAATGCGGTTCAGATCGCGGAGCTGATGCTCAATCGCGGGCTCTTCCGGCGCCTCGCGGCGTGAGCTAAGATCGCGGCCGCATGGAAACGCCAGTCGGCCGGGGATTCGTAGAGCCCCGCAGGCCGCATCGGCATCCATGCCCTGGTCTGCAACCTGGGTTCAAATCCCTCCAACAAGGCCCTCGGGGTTCTTCGCGTGAGCGAGACCGGGCCGCCGCCCTGCGGGCTTCGGGCCTCCGCGACGGCCCCGTGAACCTCGAGGGCCGGCGGTGCTGCGCATGACGGATTCGGCATTCATTCTGCTCGCGCAATTCGTTGTGCTCCTCGTCCTCGCTTGGATTGCATGGAGTATCGTGCGCGGCTTTTTGGGAGCGGCGCGAGAGCGGCATGATCACCGTGTCGGAACACGAAGCCGGCCTCAAGTACGTGCGCGGCAAGCTCGTCGGGACGATTGGGCCGGGACGCTATGCGACATGGCCTTCGCCGGTTGAGGTGCATCGCGTCGATCTGCGCGAGCAGAGCCTCTCTGTGCCTGGGCAGGAGATGCTCACTGCAGACAAGATGCCCGTGCGCGCGAGCCTCATCGTTCACTACCGCGTCGCGGACGCCCTCTTGCACGCGCGTGCATCCACTGCGCCCCTTCCGCTGCTTTACCAGGCCGCGCAAGTCGCGCTGCGTGAGGCTGTGGCGCGCGTCACGCTCGATGCGCTTCTCGCCGATCGCGGCGTTCTCACGGCGCAGATGCCCGAGCGGCTTGGCGGGGACGCCAGGCGATTGGGATTCGAGCTGGTGAAGGCGGATCTTCTCGATTTGACGCTTACGGGCCCGGCGAAACAGGCTTTCGCCGATCTGTGGAAAGCGCAGAAGGAAGGGCTCGCGGCGCTTGAGCGCGCGCGCGGCGAGCAGGCGGCGCTGCGTGCGCTCGCCAACGCGGCGCGGATGCTGAAAGGCAATCCGGAACTGATGAACCTGCGCGTGCTTCAAGCGCTGCAGGCGCAGCCGGGCAAAGCACCCCCGACGATCGTGCTTGGCGCGGGCGGGGGTCTATTGCCGGTCGCTGGAGAGCCTGCCGCCGACGCTGTGGGAGAAGACGGCTAGGTACGGCGCAATCGAACCGCTGAGCGGCGCTGAAATCAAATGTAGAAAAATGTGCGCCTCGGCGCCTCGGCGCCGCGGCGCCCGGCTGCGCGCGTGCGCGCGATCGGCTAGAGCCGTTTGCGACCTGATTGGATCAGGCCGCAGGCTCTGGATCCTTGTTGGTCGCAATTTCCTTGGCTCAACCGGTCTCCACTTGAGCGGAAATTGCTCTAGAAGCGCGGGGGGGACGTTCATCATGCACACCATCGCCGTCGAGCAGCCGAGCGAGTCCGATATCGGCGTGATCCATGCGTTTCTCGCCGAGTCCTATTGGTCGCCCGGCGTGCCGCGCGCGGTGGTCGCGCGGGCGTGCGCGCACTCGCTCTGCGCCATCGCGCGGAGCGAACGCGGCGGCCTGATCGGCTTCGCCCGGCTGGTCACGGATCGCGCCACGTTCGCGTGGCTGTGCGACGTGTTCGTGTTGCCGGAGCACGAAGGCAAAGGCATTGCACGCACGCTCGCGCAGGCGTTCGTCGACCATCGTGACCTTCAGGGTCTGCGCCGCTGGCTTCTCGCCACCAAGGACGCGCACCGCGTCTACGCGCCGCTGGGTTTTGCGCCGCTGGCTGCGCCGGAGCGCTGGATGGAGGCGTCTTCGCCCGCGCCCTACGGACGGGACCGCTCATGAGCGACTTGCGTGGTCAAGCGGCTGCGACAGGCCGCGCATGACGATTGTTCCGAATACGTCCTATTCCCCAGAAGAGGTGCGCGCCGGCCTTCTGGCTGCGCTTGCAGCCTATGGCGTGTGGGGCCTCTTGCCGCTCTATCTGAAAGGGGTGGGGTTCGCCGATCCGCGCGAAGTGCTGGGCGTGCGCATTCTGTGGAGCGTGCCGGCGTGCTTCCTCGGGGTCGTGCTGATCAGCGGCTGGCGGCGCGGCATGCGCGAGATCGCCGGCGCCATGCGGCCGGGTCTCATCGGCGCGCTCGCATTGTCGGCGACGTTCATCTTCTTCAATTGGGGGCTTTATGTGTGGGCGGTGGCGACGGACCGCGTTCTCTCCGCGGCGCTCGCCTATTTCATCGCGCCGCTTGTGCAGGTGGCGCTGGGCGTCTTGCTCTACGGGGAGCGGATGCGGGCGCTGCAATGGGCGGCGCTTGCCTTGGCCGCGGCCGGCGTGGTCGCGCAGGGCGTAGCGCTCGGCGCGTTCCCGTGGGTCTCGATCCTCTTGTGCGCCACCTGGTGCGCGTACGGCCTCGTGCGCAAGCGCACCGACGTCCCCGCAGCGACGGGGCTTCTGATCGAGACGCTGATCCTGCTCCTGCCGGCCGCAGGATTGCTGATGTGGGTGGGCGGCGAGGCGCTCACGCTGACCGATGGGGCGGGGGCGTTCTGGCTCCTGGCGCTCGCGGGGCCGCTGACGGCGGTTCCGCTCGCCCTCTTCGCGTTCGGGGCGCGGCGGCTCAACTTCTCCACGATCGGCCTCCTGCAATTCATCGCGCCCAGCCTGCAGTTTCTGGTCGGCGCCGCGCTTGGAGAGCCGCTCGGCGCGCTGCGGCTGGCGAGTTTCGGCTTGATCTGGGCGGGCCTGGTCGTGTTCTGCTTCGACGTGTGGCGAAGGGAGTCGGCGCAAGCCAAAGCAGTGACATGAAGTGCGCCTATTACGCGATCGGCGATGTGCACGGCGAGGCGGAACGGCTCCGCGCGCTGCACGACGCGATCTTGAACGACATCGCGGCGCACGGCTGGGCGGCCGAGATCGTCCATCTCGGCGATTACGTGGACCGCGGCCCCGACAGCCGCGGCGTTATTGCAGCGGTCATGGCGCTGCAGGCGACGGCGGCGCATTGCGTGCGCGCGCTCAGAGGCAATCACGAGCAGATGATGCTCGACGCCTACGATCGCTTCGACAACGCCGACATGCACTGGATGATGAACGGCGGGGCTTTCGCAGCGGAGTCCTATGGCTGGCGCGAAGCCCGCGGCGGCGATTGGCGCGCCTGCATTGACAAGGACCATGTCGCCTGGTTGCGCGGCCTGCCGACGCTCCATTGCGATGATGCGCGCAAGATCGCCTTCGTCCACGCCGGCATCGATCCCAAGACCTTCCCCGCCTGCTCGGAGGAGATCCGGATCTGGACCCGATCGCAGAAATTCTTCGATCCGGGCCGATGGCCGGCGCGCCCGGAGCTCGACGGCTGGCTGGTTGTGCATGGGCACACGCCGACCAACGATTTCCGGCCCCAGATCGTCGGCGGCGACGCGCGTCAGCCGCGGCGGATCAATGTCGACACCGGCGCGGTCTTCGGCGGGGCGCTTACGTGCGTGGTTCTGGCGCCGGACGCGGCGCCGCGTTTCCTTGCAGCATGATTCCCGCGCGGGCCGCGGCGATCAGCAACAGCGCCCACGCCGCGATCGCGGAGATCGGGATGGTCAGGACCTTCCCCGCCGCGAGGCTCAGCGCACCAGCGGCCCACGCGAACGCGAGCCATGCCTTTTCGCTTGTTGACGTGGTCATCGGGTAGAGCGCCGCGACGGCGATGAGCAGCATCGTTTCGTCGTAGAAGAAGAGGTAGGGCGAGAGCAGCACGGTTGCGCACGCGAACGCCGCGGCGGACAGGCTTGGGTCGCGTTTCAGCCAAACCGCTGCGGCGACGCCGACGGCGGCCAGCGCGCTTGACCAATGCAGCGCCGCCGCCAGCGCCGGCGGCGCAGAGAGGCCGAGCAGATTGGCGTAGAGGCTGGTGAGCGTATCGCGTTCGATCTGCGCCTTCTCGACCGCCTCCATCGCAGACGGCAGCGCCGCGACGAACGCGGCGTAGAGGTCGAAACCGAAAACCAAGCCCGCCATCGCCAGGATCGAAAGCGCTGTCGCGGCGGCGGCGGCGATCGTGCGCCACCGGCCCTGAAGCGCCAGAAGGATCGGCCAGAGCGCAGCGAGATGCGGCTTGATCACCATTAGCCCGATCAACACGCCCGATGCGAGCGGGCGCCGATCCAGCCACACGAACGCGAGCGCGGCGAGGCCCGCCGTGAGAAGGCCGGTCTGCACGCTGCCGATGTGCAGCAGCGCGGCGGGCGCGGCGGCGGCGATGATCATGTCGCCGTGCGCGGGCGAGAAGCGGCGTGCGGCGTAGAGGAAGACCCATCCTGTTCCGGCGAGAAACAGGATCGCGCTGATCGGGAAAGGGATGAGCGCCAGAGGCGCCGCAAGCAGCAGGAAGGGCGGGGGATGGCGCCAGGGAAACACGATGTCGCCAAGTGCGGGCAGCGCCTCGCGGTGCGCGATCTGAATCGCCGGTTCGGAATAGACGAGATCAGGATGGCCCTCGAGCGCGAGGCGCCCTGCGCTCCAGAACGCGAGGAAATCTCCGAACACCGGCTGGCCGTTGGCCAGCACCAACCCGTTGGAGCCCATAAGCTGTAATGCCATCGCCGCCACGGTGATGCCGGCGGTGAGCAGCGCGAGCGTGCGCAGGCGGCTCCGGACCAGCCACGACTCGATCAAAGGCATTGGTAGAGCGCCTCGATAAGCCGCAGTGCGCGCGGATCGCCCATCAGATGGTGAGATTGCTTGTTCATCACATAGGCGGCCGAGACGCCGGTTGCGGGATCGCCGAAGCCGCAGGAGCCGCCCCAGCCGGAATGGCCAAGCGCGTCTCGGTTGGGGCCGTAGAAGCCGTTGGAATTGCCGAGCACGCCGGCGCGCCAATCGAGCGTAAACGGCAGCACGAGATCGGGGCCGGCGATGCGCGAGGCGATCGCCTCAGCGTACGTCTCGCGCGACACCAGCCGATCGCCGCCGACGGCGCCGCCTTCGGCAAAAAACGAAAACACTTGCGCGACCGCGTGCGCGCCGCCGAAACCGTTCGCGGAAGGGCTCTCCACACGCGGCCATGCGGCGTCGCTGCGATCGGGCGCAGACCATTTCTCCAAGAACGCCGCGCGCTTGATCGGCGTCATTGCGCCCAGATCGGGGAGCTGCGACGGGCGCATGACTTCCGCGACGCGCGCGTCGTCGGCTTCGGGCAAGCCGATGCGGACATCGATGCCGCGCGGCGCGCAGATGTCGTCGCGGAGGATCGCGCCGAGCGTGCGCGGCGAGACGCGCCGTACGACCTCGGCGATGATGTAGCCCCAGGTGATCGGGTGATAGCCGCACGCGCCGCCCGGCGGCCAAAGCGGGGCCAGCGGCGCGAGCGCTGCGGCCAGCGCCGGCGGGTCGAGCCACAAGGCGGGATCGATCGGCTCGACGAAGCCGGGCAGCCCCGCCTGATGCGACATCGCCATCGCGAGCGTGATCTCGGCTTTGCCGTTCGCCGCGAATTCGGGCCACACATCCGCGATCGCCATGTCGTAGGCGAGATCGCCTGCGTCGCAGAGCAGCGCGACAACGAGCGCGGCGATCGGCTTGGTGGTGGAGTAGAGCGGCGCCAGGGTATCGCGGGACCAAGCGCGCGTTCGTTGCCGATCGCTGAAGCCGCCCCAGAGATCGACAACGGTTTCGCCGTCGCGGATCGCGGCGAAGCCGGCGCCGAGTTCGAGGCCTTCGTCGAACAGCCCCTCAAATGCGGCGCGCACGGGCGCGAAGCCGGGGCTGACATATCCGTGGACCGCCATCAGAAGCGTTCTTCCCCGCGCTTGCGGAAGGGATCGGGGAAGTCCCGGTAGAGGGCGGCCTGGAAGTTCATGATCAGTGCGCTGACGCCGTGATGCACCGATTCCGCCGGGTCGGCGCGCGTCGCAGCAGTCCGGAAGGCCGCGTCAAGCTGCGCCATATCGCGCGTCTCGATCACAATCTGGAACTCGCCAAAGCCGGCGGGCGCAAAGCCGAGCTTCTTGCGCAGCACGCGCCAGCCTTCGATGTCGCCGTTCGCCTTGAGCGCGCCGAGCCAGCGATCGAGCGCCTCGACGAACGTCATGTCGCGCACGCCGGGTTTCAGGTCGCACCAGATGATGTAGCAGTCCACATGCGCCCCCGAGCCGCCGCGTTGCGTGCGCGTCACACGCCAAGATGCTGCGCCCGCGGCCAGGTCTTGGGATCGGCGAGAATGTCCTGGGCCTCGGTGAGCGCCAGTTCATCTGCGCCAAGGGCCGCGCTGCGCACGATGAGGTCATACACCGCCCCCGTCGACGCTTCGAGCGCCACGACCGCCGCATCGCCGCGCAGGCGCCGCGCCAGGAAGAGCGCGGTCAACAGATCGCCCGTGCCTTTGGGCGGGTTGGCGAGCTTTGGGGTTTCGCACAGCCAATCGCCGGTGGGCGCGGCGTAGAGCACGCCGATCCCGCCCGGCGATGCGATCGAAGATATCAGGGCGGGGCGGCCAAACCGGCGCGCGGCGCCGCGCGCGTCGGCAAGGTCCGTACACGGACGGCCGGTGATCCGCTCCATCTCCCAGGCGTTCGGCGTGATCCAATCGGCCTGGCGCACGAGGCCGTCCACCACGCCGCCGGCGACGTCCTCCTTCACGTAGAGGCCGTTTTCGTCGCCCATGATCGGGTCGCAGCAATAGATGGCGTTCTTGTTGGCGCTCTTCACGCGGTCGACCGCGTCGAGCACGACTTCGATCTGGGCGGGAGCGCCGACATAACCTGAGAGCACGGCGTCGACTTTGGCGAGCGCCCCGTCCTCGGCCATCGCGTGGATCATCGAGGCGATGGTGGCCGCCTCCACGACCATGCCGCCGGGGGCGCCGCGGTCGGGGCGGCGCCCGTAGAGCACGGTCGGGATCGTCAGCACACGCACGCCGAGCCGCTCGGCCGCGAAGGCGGTGACGCCGGCGCCGATGCGGGCGCCGGCCACTTGCGAAGAGATGCTAAGGATAGTTTTCATGCGAGTCGCCGGCGCTCCCCATACACCAGGGGGCGGCGCCGGCGCCGCTCAAAAACGCCCGATCTCGACCGCCAAGCCAGGAAGCATTCCGATGACGCAAGCCGCGCCGCGCCCCCGCCGCTCATGCCTTTATATGCCGGGCGCCAACGTCAAGGCGCTCGCCAAGGCGCGGGAGATCGGGGCCGATGCGCTGCTGTTCGATCTAGAAGACGCGGTGGCGCCGGACGCAAAGGGCGAGGCGCGCGCCAATGTGCTGGCGGCGCTGGCCGAGGGCGGGTACGGCGCGCGCGAGCGGATCGTGCGGATCAATGCGCTGACGACGCCGTGGGGGGATAATGATCTTGAGGCGATGGCGGGCGCAAAGCCCGATGGATTGCTCGCACCGAAGGTCAACAGCGCCGACGACGTCGCGGCGGTGGACGAGGCGATGACGGAAGCGGGCTTCCCAAAGGCGGCGGCACTCTGGGTCATGATCGAGACGCCGCTGGCGATCCTCAACATCAAGGAGATCGCTGCGGCGTCTAAGCGGACGCGGCTCTCCGTCTTCGTGATGGGCACCAATGATCTCGCCAAGGATCTGCACGCGAAACAGACCGCGCAGCGCACGCCGTTCCTCTATGCGCTCTCCGCGGGGGTGACGGCGGCGCGCGCCTACGGGCTGACCGCGATCGACGGCGTCTACAATGATATTCAGAATACGGACGGGTTCATCGAAATCTGCCGTCAGGGCCTGGCGCTTGGGTTTGACGGCAAGACCCTCATCCATCCCAGCCAGGTGGAGCCCTGCAACGCGGTGTTTGCGCCAGCGCCCGACGAGATCGCAGAGGCGCGCGCGGTGATCGAGGCGTTCGCGGCGCCGGAGAACGCCGGCAAGGGCGTGCTCAAGGTGAACGGCAAGATGACGGAGCTTCTGCATCTTGAGCAGGCGCGGCGCACAATCGCGATCGCCGACGCGATCGCTGCGCGCGGCTGAGGCCCAAGGTTCCGCACCAACGACTTTCCGGCTAGGTTCGCCGCAGCGGAGGACGGATCATGCGACGAGCGATGTTGGCGCTGGCGGGGCTGTGCGCGATCGCTGCGGCGCCCCCGGCGCAGGCCGGGCCGGGCGCTGATCTCCTGCATCGCGAGTTGGAGGCGGCGCGCAGCGGCGATGCAGAGGCGGCGCTCGCGGCGTTGGTCGCGGCGCGTCCGCGCGATCAGGAGGCGCTCTACGCGCTGGGCGTTGCGCAGCTCGCCAACGCCGTCGAGCGCTTCGGCCAGGGGCTCTACAGGCTGGGGTATCACGGGGTGAACCCAGGCCGCTGGGCCGGGCCCTTGCTGCAGCTGCCGGTTCCGCCGAATCCCGATCCGGCGACGGCGGATTACGCCGAAATTCGTGCGTTGCTCGCCGCGTGGGTGGCTGATCTCGACGAAGCCCGCGAGACGCTGGCGCGCGTGGACAGCCGTAGCGTGAAGCTGCGCCTCGATCTCGCGCGCGTGCGGCTCGATCTCGATGGCGACGGCGTTGCAGACGCCTCTCTTGGCGATGTTCTGGCGCCGCCGCCGGCGCCCGGCGCCGAACCGGAGGAGACGCCTGCGCCGGCGCCGCCGACGACGTTTGCGTTCGATCGCGCCGACGCGCTGTGGCTCCAGGGGTATGCGCAATTGCTCGCCGCGCCGGCGGACTTCATCCTCGCGCATGATTTCTCGGCGCTCACCGAGGCGACGTTCCATCGGTTGTTCCGCCGCGCCGGCATGGCGCTGATCGATGCGCCGCCGCGGGAGGGCCAGGACGGCGCCGGCTTCGTCAACAGCGACTTCGCCGACGTGATTGCGGCGGTGCATTTCATCAATTGGCCGGTGGTGGAGCCCGAGCGGCGCGCGCGCGTGCGCGAACGGCTGCTTGCGGTCTCGGCGCTGTCGCGCGCGAACTGGGCGGCGATCCGCGCCGAACGCGACAACGACCAAGAATGGCTGCCGAATCCGCGGCAGACTTCGCCGTTCGCGGGCCTGCAGGTCACCAATGCGCGGATCGATGCGTGGCTGCGCTTCCTCGATCTGTGGGATTCGGTGCTGAATGGGGAGACGCTGGCGCCGCACTGGCGGTTTGCGCAGGGCATGGACATCCGCGCCTTCTTCGAAGGGCGCGAGGATTTCGATCTGGTGTCCATCCTCACCGGGTACGGCGCGGCGGCCTATCTCAAGGATGGTCCGGTGATGTCCAACGAAGAGGTGATGGCGCTGCGCGAGCAGATGGGGCCGAATGCGCTCCTGTTTGCGGCCTGGTTCAACTGAACGACGCAAGGGGCGAAGAGTCGCCTTGCGAACCTCGCGCCGCGGCGCCTCATTGCGCGCCGTGTTTGGAGCCCGCCGCCTATGCCGAAATCGAATCCCGGCCGGTTCTTCGAGGATTTCAGCCTCGGGGACCGTATCCGCCACGCGACGCCGCGGACGCTGACGGACGGCGACGCGGCGCTCTACATCGCGCTTACGGGCTCTCGCTATGCGCTGTTCTCCAGCGACGAATTCGCCAACCAGAACGGGCTTGGCCGGGCGCCGATCGATCCGCTGATGGTGTTCCATATCGTGTTCGGAAAAAGCGTGCCGGACATCTCGCTGAACGCCGTCGCCAATCTTGGCTACGCGGAGGGGCGTTTCCTCGCGCCGGTCTATGCCGGCGATACGCTCACGGCGGAGAGCGAGGTGATCGGCCTGCGAGTCAATTCGAACAACAAGACCGGCGTCGTCTATGTACGCACGACCGGCGTCAATCAGCTTGGCGAGCCGGTGTTGAGCTATGTGCGCTGGGTCATGGTCAACAAGCGCGATCCCGGCGCGCCAGCGCCGCAGGAGCACGCGCCGACGCTTATGGACGCTGTGCCGGCGGGCGATCTCGTGGCGCCGCCGGAGCTTCGGTTTTCGCCGGACTACGACACAGCGCTCGCGGGATCGTCATACCTCTATGAAGATTATGAGATCGGCGAGAGGATCGACCACGTCGACGGCATGACCGTAGAGGAGGCCGAACATCAATTGGTCACCCGGCTTTATCAGAACA
The DNA here is from genome assembly GCA_016124255.1 of Alphaproteobacteria bacterium. Taxonomy (GTDB): domain Bacteria; phylum Pseudomonadota; class Alphaproteobacteria; order Caulobacterales; family Aquidulcibacteraceae; genus CADEEL01. The sequence continues at coordinate 26,900 of WGOB01000072.1, forward strand.
CCGCAAAGGTCCATTTCGACGCGGTCGCCCAATTGGAATCGCGGTTCGGCCGGCGGTTGATCTATGGCGGGGTGGTGATCTCGGTGGCGCGCGCGCTGGCGTTCAACGGCCTCGCCAATGCGGCGCTCGTGCTCGGGATCAATGGCGGGCGCCATGTCGCGCCGCTGTTCGCCGCCGACACGATCTATTGCTGGAGCGAAGTTCTCGACAAGGCGGATCTCGGCAGCACGGGCGCGCTGCGGCTGCGGCTCGTCGCGGCGAAGAACCGGTCGTGCGCGAGCTTCCCGGGCAAGGAAGACAACGGCGGATACAACCCCGCCGTCATCCTCGACTTCGATTATTGGGCTGCGATCCCGAAGCGCGCTTAGAGAGGGCGACCTGATTGGCTCAGGCCGGCGGCGGCGCCGCGGTTCCGCCGATCTGTTCGCGCCCCTGCATCAGCATGAAGCTGGCCGCGCCCGCCACCAGAAGCGCGACCAGGGTTAGCCAGTACCCGGTCTGCGGTTGCACCTGGATCATCTGCGCCATGTTCTGGGACATCTGGTTCATCTGCATGGCGAAGGCGTCCTCACCGCCGCCGCCGCCGAACGGGTCGCTGGATGCGCCGGGGGGCGTCGCGGCGCCGCTCTGCTGGTTCAGCTGACCCTTGATGAAGGCTTGCAGCAACATGAAGCCGCCGACGGACGCGACGAGCCCGACGCCCGAAGTGATCAGGGTGAGCTGGCCGGACTCGCGCCCGGTCCGCAAGAAGCTGAGCGCCAGACCAGCGATGATGGCCAGGAGCGCAATGATGAACGGCAGCTGCTGCATGATGTCGGGGTCGGCGGCGTTGGCCTGGGCGCCGGCGCCGCCGGCCGCGGTGGATTCGCCGAGGACCAGCTGGATGCCGGTTGCGGAGCTCAAGGTCTGGCCCTGGCAGGACACGACAATCCAGGGTAGAAAAAACCCAAGGATCGCAACGATCTTCGCGCCTCGGACGATCCAGGCCGTGCTCATGCAGCTCCCCCTCTGATTCCTGCGCCGCGGACAGAACCACAAGTCCGTCCTATCCGCCACTTCGATCGCGGCGCGGGTTCCCTGGCCGCCGGCCGCAGCCGAGGCCCGGCGATCTTCAGCGGCACTGGGCCGAAGCCCTGCGGCGGCCTTCGCCCGAGGGCCGAACGGCCTTGAATCTGCCGGGCTTGCGCTACCACTTGGCAGGCATTCGGTTTTATGAGTGAGGCCATGTCCCGCACACGAACGAGCCAGGCGTCCGAGGCGGCGGCCCTGCTCGGAGAGGCTTTCGCCGTGGCTGTGCGCCACGCCGTGGGCCGCGCCGTCGCCGCCGGGGTGACCCCGACCGGCGAAAGCGCCCCGCGCCGCGCCGCCCGCCCAGACGCGCCCGCCCGGAAGGCGGCGGCGGCGAAGCCCTCCGCACAGGCGGTCCAGCCGGTCGCGCCGCCGCCGGCTTCAGCCAAGCCGGCGCCGAAGACGCCGGTTCCGGCCGCGAAGGCTGCGCCAAAGCCCGCCGCGCCAAAGGCGGCGGCGCCGCCAAAGCCGGCGGCTGCGCCGCCCAAGCCCGCGCCGAAGGCGGCCGCGCCCGCCAAACCGGCGGCCAAGGCCGTCGCGCCTGCGAAGCCGCCCGCGAAAGCGGCGGCGCCGAAAGCGGCGCCGGCCGCCGCCAAAAAGGCCGCCCCGAAGAAAGGGGCGGCGAAAGCCGCGCGCAAATAGATGCCGCGCTCCTGGTTTTGGCTTCTGGGCGGCCCGAACGGCTCAGGCAAATCGACCTTTGCGGCGACGGACATCTTCGCGCGTCTCACCAAGACGCCGGAGCACGCCGCCGATTTGACGTTGATCAATCCCGATATTCTGGCGCGCGAGATCCGGATCAACCGCCCCGGCGCCGGCCCAGACGAGATCGCGCGCGAGGCGGCCACGCGGTCCGACAGCCAGGTCCATGCGCTGATCGGCGACGGCAAGCCGCTCCTGGTGGAGACCGTGCTCTCCACCGCCAAGTTCCGCCCGAGCGTGATCGAGGCCAAGCAGAAGGATTACCGGTTCGGGCTCGTCTATGTCGTGCTGAAGCGCCCTGAACTGAATGTCGCGCGGGTGCAGCAACGCGTGCTGCTCGACGGGCACCACGTCGATCCGGGCAAGATCGTGGAACGGTATGGGCGCTCGCTGCAGCAACTGAAATGGTTTGCGCCGGAGGCGGATTATTTCACCATGTGGGACAATTCCCGAACGGGCGGACCGCCGACGCTGCTCGTGGAAGCGACGCCGGAGCGGTACGTGATCACCGACGAGGCTCAAGCGCTGATTGAGGATTCCGAGACCGAGCCCATGCTGAAGCATGCGCTCCACGATCTGATCGACGCCTTCGAGACCTGATCAGGCGGGCGGGCGCGCTCGGCTCGTTGCGGCCTGAAATCATTGCGATCATTGCGCGCGGCCCCGACCGGCCGGACTTCTGCGAATGATCGTGCTCGATACGGATCCTTGGCTTGACGCTGATCGCGCCGTGATCAGTTCGGCGGGCGCGCCGGCCGCTCCACCGTCTGCCGGCTCTCGACCCACGCGCGCACGCGCATCTCCACCACGTCGAGCGGCAGTGCGCCGCCACCCAGCAGCACGTCGTGGAAGGCGCGCACGTCGAACGCCTCGCCCAGGGCGGCTTGCGCCTCGTCGCGGAGCCTGCGGAACCGCAACTCGCCGACCTTGTAGGCGAGCGCCTGCGCCGGCCAGGAGATGTAGCGCTCCAGTTCGGTCTGGATGTTGTGCGGCGCGAGCGCGGAATTCTCACTGAAGCAGCGGCGCGCCTCCTCGATATCCCAGCCCATCCAATGGATGCCGGTGTCGACGACGAGCCGGCAGGCGCGCCACATCTCCATCGAATAGCGGCCGAACAGCTCATAGGGGGTGCGGTACATCCCCATCTCTTCGCCGAGAAACTCGGCGTAAAGCCCCCAGCCTTCCACGAACGCCGTCGGTCCAAGATTGCGCCGGAAGTAGGGGAGGCCGTCCAATTCCTGCGCGATCGCGATCTGCAGGTGGTGTCCGGGCACGGCTTCATGCAGCGACAGCGCGGGGAATTCGTAGAGCGGGCGCTGATCGAGGCGGCTGGTGTTGACCATGTAGCCGCCGGCCTGGCCAAGCGGCATCGACCCCGGCCAATAGCGTGCGGACGTGTACCCCTCGGCGATGTCGTCCGGGACGGGGCGGACGCCGTAGGGCAGGCGCGGCAACACGCCGAACAGCGGCGGCAGGCGATCGTCGGCGCGTTTGGAGATTTCGCTGGCGTAGCTCAGCAATTCCTGCGGCGAGCGGGCGTAGAATTGCTCATCGCTGCGCAGGAAGGCGAGGAATTCTGCGAACGTGCCGGTGAAGCCGCTGTCGCGGATCGCCACGTCCATCAGCGCGCGGATGCGCGCGACTTCGGATAACCCAAGCTGGTGGATCTCGTCCGGCGTCATCTGCGTCGTCGTCTCACGCCGGACGAGGTAGCGATACGTCGCTTCGCCGTTGGGCGTCGCGCGCCAGGCGATGTCGGCGCGGGCGGCGGGCAGGTATTGGCGTTCCAGGAAGGTCGCGAAGGCGCGCTGCTTGGGCAGGATGCGGTCGCGCACGATCGCGAGCGCGCGGGCGCGGTATGCGGCGAAGTCCGCGGCGGGGATCGTCGCCGGCGCGCGTGCGAACGGCAGGAGCAGCGTGTGGTTGTCCGCCGGCATCGCTGCATGGGCGCGGGCCACGGCGAGCACGCGGTCCACGACAAGACGCGGCTGGGTCAGTTCGCTTTGAATGCCGCGGCGCAGATTGGCGAGGTTCTGGTCGTAGAAGCGCGGCATCGCCTCCAGCCGCGCGAGCCAGGCCTCGGCGTCGTCGCGCGTCGCGATGGTCGTGGTGCGCGCGAGATAGTCGCCCAGCGTGTGGAAGCCGGAATCATTTTCGAATGCGATCCGCGGGAGGTCGTAGCCCGCCTCCTCGATCCGCTGGGTCATGAGGTGGAGAAGCAGAGCGTGGTTGAGCGCGCTCTCGTGGGTCAACGCGCTGGCGTCGACGGCGCCGAGCCGGGCGATCAGCGTCTCGTATTGCGCGGTGCGGGCCGCGATCGCGTCGGGGCTGACGTCGGGAAGCCGGCGCAGCGAGGCGCGATCCCCATCGCCGCCGGCGGTGATCGGATCGGCCTCCCGTTCGATGGCCTCGAACGCGGCGATGACGTCAGTGAGGGCGGCCTCATCGCCTGCGCTTTGGGCGAGGGCGGCGCCCGTCAGGCTGCTGGCGACGACAATCGCGGCGAACGCAGAACGCATGGAGGCTCCCTTCTGGCGGCCCGGGAGAGCGGCGCCTCCCACGCTCCCCTGAACGCCATTTCGCGCCCAGAGGAGATCGGCGCGACTAAAGCGCGCCCGATGCGGGCGCGGCAAGGGCGTGCGTTGACTTGGCGACTTCGGGGAATACCTTGCGGCCCGCGTTTCGCCTCGTCTCTGGGGCGACAAGCTGTTCCGCTGAGACAACGTCCAAGGAAAGAGATGGCCAGCGCGCCCGAGTCCGAACGACCGCTTTCGCCGCACCTACAGATCTGGCGCTGGCACCCGACGATGGCGGCGTCGATCCTCCATCGCGTCACCGGGGTTGGGCTCTATCTCGCGTTTCTCGCGTTCGCCGGCTGGCTCGTCCTCCTGGCGATGGGGCCTCAATCCTACGGCTGGCTCGATGACCTGTTTCATTCCTGGTTCGGACAATTGAAGCTCTACGGCGTCTTCGCAGTGCTCGCGTTCCACGCCGCCAACGGGGTGCGCCATCTGGTGTGGGACACCGGGCGCCATTTCGCCCCGAAGGCGGCCAGCGCGAGCGCCATCTTCATCATTTTCGTCGCGCTCGCGGCGCCGGCGGCGCTCTGGCTGATCCTGACGCAGGGGGGGCGGCCATGAGCGAAGGCGCGTTCCGGACGCCGTTATCCCGCGTCCGCGGCAGCGGCGCAGCCCATGGCGGCACCGAGCATTTCATCGCGCAGCGCGTGACCGCCATCGCGCTCCTCGGGCTCGCGCTCTGGTTTGCGATCGCGGCGGCGCTGCACATCGACTCGTTCGAGGAAGCGGTCGCGTTCGTGCGCGATCCGGTGAACGCGGTGGGGGTGATCCTTCTCCTTCTGGTCGGCGCACGCCATATGATGATCGGCATGCAGGTCGTCATCGAGGATTACATCGCCAAGCCGGGAACGCGGACGTTGCTGCTCATCGCCAACGCCTTCGCGTGCGCGGCGTTCGCGGCGGCGGGGATCTGGTCGGTGGCGGTGATCAATTTCGGGTGGGGCTATTGAGCGCGTACGAATGGATTGACCACACGTTCGACGTCGTCGTCATCGGCGCGGGCGGCTCGGGTTTGCGCGCCGCGCTGGGCTGCGGGCAGGCGGGCCTGCGCACCGCGTGCATCACGAAAGTCTTCCCCACGCGCTCGCACACCGTGGCCGCGCAGGGCGGCATCTCCGCGGCGCTGGGCAACATGGGCGAGGACGACTGGCGCTGGCACATGTTCGACACCGTGAAAGGCTCGGACTGGCTCGGCGATCAGGACGCGATCGAATATCTCTGCAAAAACGCGCCCGCGGCCGTGTACGAACTTGAGCATTGGGGCGTGCCGTTCTCGCGCACCGAGGAAGGCCGGATCTATCAGCGCGCGTTCGGCGGCATGACGCGCAATTTCGGCGAAGCGCCGATCCAGCGCACCTGCGCCGCCGCCGACCGCACCGGCCATGCGATCCTGCACACGCTCTACGGCCAGTCGCTGCGGCACACGGTCGAGTTCTTTATCGAGTATTTCGCGCTCGACCTGATCATGGACGAAGACGGCCGCTGCCGCGGCGTGACGGCCTGGCGCCTCGATGACGGGACCCTGCACCGCTTCCGCGCGCAGACGGTCGTGCTGGCCACCGGCGGCTACGGCCGCGCCTATTATTCCTGCACCAGCGCCCACACCTGCACCGGCGACGGCAACGCCATGGTGCTGCGCGCAGGGCTTCCGCTGCAGGACATGGAGTTCGTGCAGTTCCACCCGACGGGCATCTTTCC
>WGOB01000021.1 GCA_016124255.1 Alphaproteobacteria bacterium
CAGCAGCCCGCGCCGCAGCAGCCGGGCTTTGCATCGCCCGGCGCGCGCCCGGCCCGATCGCGCGAGCCCTAGCGATGGCGCTCCGGCGATACGCGTTCGGCGCCGCAGCGCTCTCTGCAGCGCGCGTCTTCCAGCTCGCGATGAGCTTTGTCGCGGTGCCGTTCCTCGCGCGCCTCCTGCCGCCCAGCGAGTTCGGCCTTGTCGCGCTCGCCTTGGCGCTCGTCGCCTTCATGCTCTACATGGGCGACGCGGGCCTCGCGAAATCGCTCGTCCGCACCGACGCCGGCGACACGCTGGTCTGGTCAAGCGTCTTCTGGGCGACGCTCGCGTTCACCGGCGCGCTTTCGCTTGCGCTTGTGGCGCTCTCCTTCCCGGCTGCGCATTTCTTCGAGCAGCCGCGCCTCTTGCCGATCATGATTGCGCTCTCGTGCCTGCCGCTGGTGCAGGGATTTCTTGCAGCGCCAACCGCCGATCTGACCAAGCGCGAGAAATTCATCACGCTCGCCGTCTCGGAATTCGTCTCCGCGATCGCCGGCGTCGTCATCGCGATCTGGATGGCGTACGAGGGGTTCGGCGCCTGGGCGCTGGTGGCGCAGAACATCGCGCTCTGGGGCGTGAAGGCGATTGTGATCATCGCCGCAAGCACGTTTCGGCCGCGCTTCGTGTTCTCGTTCGACCGCCTCAATGAGCACCTGATCTTCGCCCGCGACACGCTCGGCTTTGCAGTCACCTCCTTCATCGGACGCCAGACCGACCAGCTCGTCATCGGCAAGATGATCGGCACGGCCGCCTTGGGCCTTTATTCCATCGCCTTCCGCATCATGAGCCTGCCCGCCCACATCGTCGGCGGCTCGATCCAATCGGCGCTGTTTCCGAAATTCGTGCAGCTGCGCGATGATCTTCCGCGCCTGCGCCAGCTTGTCCTGATGAGCACCGCGGCGCAGGCGGCGCTGGTGTTTCCTGGCATGGCCGCGCTCGCCGCCTCAAGCCACGCCTTCTTCACGCTCCTGCTCTCCGAACGCTGGAGCGAGGGCGCGATCATCTTTGCCCTGATGGCGCCGGCCGGCGCGCTGCAGACCGTGACCAATATGAACGGCGTGCTGCTGCAATCGATTGGCCGCACGGGCGTGCGTCTCCGTCTCACCGTGGAATACGCCCTCCTCTGGGTGATCGCGGCGCCGCTCCTGTCGCTGATCAGCCTGGAGGCCGTCGCGTTCGGCTTCAGCGCGCTGTTTCTCTTTTATCTGCCCCGCCTGCTGCACCTTTATCTCGCGCCGATCGGCTGCAGCATGAGCGACTACCTGAAAGCGCTTGCGGCCCCGACAGCGGTCGCGCTTGCGCTTTACGGCGTGCACGTCGCGACTGTCGCCACGCTCCATCCCACCCCGTGGGAAGAGGCGCTTCTGGCGGTCGTCGAACTGATTGCGGCGTACCTCGCCTACGTGCTGATCGGCTGGCGGCGATTGCGCGCCGGCTTCATCGAGATGCGCAGCCTCTTCTCCGGCGCGCCCTGAGCAGGGTGCGCTCAAGGCGGCGGCAGGATCGGACCTTCGCCGCGCAACCGCGCCCGAAGCCGCACCGCCGCCTCCAGCGCCGCGCCCACGAGATCGGCGCCCAGCCGCCCCAGCGTGCTCTTTGCATTTTTCCTGAAGAAGCGCCTGAACCCGCGCGCCTTCTGCAGCGCGACGAACGACGACGGCGCGGCGCTCGTGCCGCCCTCGTGCACGGCGACCGCGTGCGGCTGAAACAACACCACGCCTCCCGCCTGCGTCACGCGCGTGCAGAGATCGATATCGTCCACGTGCAGGAAATAGCCTTCGTCAAAGCCCCCGATCGCCAAGAAATCACCCCGCCGCATCAGCATGAAAGCCCCGCTCACGATCGCGATCGGCGTCACATCCTTCGGCAGCGGATCGCGATGCCGGTGCAGATCGCGAAAGAGCGGCGTCGCGCGCTCGAACCGCGAAAGCCCGCTCCCGCTCACCAGCGCGCGCCACGGCGTCAACGCTTCGCGACGCGCGCCCTTCTGCGGCGTGCCGTCCGCATTCAGAAGATGTCCCCCTGCGAGCGCCGGCGCCGGCGCATCGGCGACCGCGGACACAAGCGCCTGCGATGCGCCGGGCCGCAGCGCCGCGTCGGGGTTGAGAAAGAGCACATAAGGCCGTGTCGCCGCTGCCGCGCCGAGATTGCAGCCGCGCGCGAACCCGACATTGCCGTGGCCGGCCAGCAACCGCCGGTCGGGCCGCTCGCGCGTCCAGGCGTCGAGCGCCGCCATCGTCTCCGCCGTTGCGCCATTGACCACGACGATCGCCTCGCCGATCCCGGAATCGGCGGCCACGCTTGCAAGGCACCGCGTGAGGGCGGGCCCCGTGAAATAGGTGACGATGACGACGCTGACGGCGGCGTCCGCGTGAGGCGCCATGGCGGATCCTGGTGTGTGCGCTGCGCGAACGAAAGTGCGATCAAGCAGAAATCAAGAGCCTGCAGCCTGAATCGATCAGGTCGTAGGGCGCTCTACGGCGCAGTCTGCGCGTCGGGCGGAATCGAAGCGTCCGGCGTGGTCGATGCGTCCGGCGCCGCGGGCGTCTGTTCGGCGGCCGGCCCCGTAGTCACGGCGCCGTCGACGGGGGCGTCCTCCGCAGGCGGCGGGGGCAGCGCCTGGCGCGCGGCCTCCAGCCGCGCCGCGGCCGCTGCGCGCTCCTGGCTCTGGCGGCGCGCCACCGACGCCGCCCACGGCGCGAGACCCGCCACCACCACCGCCACCCCGAGCACGCTGCCGATCAACAGGCCGACGCGCCGCACCCGCCGCACCGGGCGGTAATCGACGGGCTGAGGCCGATCCCGGACGTCATCGACACGCTGCGCCTCGCGCTGAGTGCGCCACGCTGACTTGCGCGCGCGCGGCGCCGCGGGCGCTTGCGCCGTCGCATCGGCGGCCTGCGGCGCCTCATACTCGCTGGTCAGCCAATGGCCGCGCGCGACGAGTTCGACCGAGCGCCTGAGCTTCTCCTGATCAGCGGCGTCATCGAGTGCAGCGAACACGACCGGAAGCCCCGCATCGACGACCGGGTGCGGCGGAACCGGCACGCCGTCCGCAATGAGGAAGGCGCGTCGCCGTTGCCCGACCAGCAACGCAACGATCGCGGTGAACGCCGCCTCGTCATGGGTCGCCGGCGTGACCAGCCCGGCCAGAACGGTATGCGCGCCGAGCGCAAGACGCGTGTCGCTCGCCGCGACCGACACCGGGATCACCCGGTCTCCGCGCCATTGCAGCGCAAATGCAACGACCCGCTCAGCGTCCGCCGCTGTGTGGAGAAGGATCAGGTCAGCCATAGGCCGGAACGCTCAGTGTGGCGCGCTGCGGTCCTCAGACGCCGGAATCAAGCGCGACGTGGGTCGCCGGAGGCGTCAATTCCTCGAAGTCCATCGATGCCGAGATCAACGTCATCTGCGTCGCCGGAGCCTCAGGGACGTCCGAAGCGGTCGGCTGCGCAGAACTCGGCGCGCCAAGATCGCTCAGGCTCAGCCGCAACGGGCCGAGGCTGTTCAGCTGCAGCCCGATCTCCGGCAAACTGGGCGCGGACAACGGCGCGAGCGCCGGCGCTTCAAACGGCGCGGCAGGGCGCAGCTGCGCGGCTTCCGCCGGCGCTGGGCGCTGCACCTGGAACGCTTCCGGATTCCACAGCCGGTCCGCGGCGCGCTCGAAGCGCACGATCGCCGGTTCCGGCGGCGGCCCGTCGCGGCCCGCCGGCAATTGGCTCGCCGCCTCTTGCACGGCCAGCGCCACCGACGCCGCCTCGTAGAGCGTGAGCGAGGCCGGACGCATGTCCATCCAGGCTTCAGGCTGCGGCGCCGACACCTCGTCCATCACGCGGATGTTCGATGCGCGCGCATCGGCAAGCATGTCGGTCTCAAGCGCGACCGGCTGATCCGCAACGCTGATCGCCGCCACGCCGACGGTGCTGAGCAGCGCCACTGACGCCGCAAAACCGGTGAACACGCCGCCCGCAAGCGCAGGCGCGAGCTTCGGCGCGCGACCGATGGTGAAGCGCGCATACTCGATCGCGCGGCGTTCCAGTTCCACGCGCGCCACGATCTCATGCGAACGCTGGATCGCTTCCAGCGCGTCGCCGGTGACGCCCGCGTCGATCACGCGCAGCGCATCGTCGTCCAGCGCGTCGGGCAGCGCGGCGCCGTCCGCGGAGAAAACGAGCGTCGGGCCGTCATGCTGGAATGCGATCTCGGCGTAGGTCTCGCTGGCGTTCGCCGCCGCCGCATTCGCCGACCAGATCACGATCACCGGCACATCGGCGCCGAACCGGAGATTGGTGTCGGCATGAGAACCGACAGCGCAGACAAGGGCGCGATGGCCGCTGAGCCGCGCGGCCAGGTCATGGGCGCTGACCTCGTCGCCGGGGACGTGGAGGATTGCTGCGTTACGCATACTGCGACTCCTGAGTCACCTCTTTAGCACGCTCAGTCGACGCCGAGAAACCCTATTGTAAGCTGACGTTTGTGTGTTGGCGGCGCTGCGACCGGAATGCCGCTTTTCGCGCGGCGGTCTTCACAAATCCGCAACAATTTCACATCCGTCCCCGTCCTCGGCGCCACTCAAAGTGGCAAAGATGCAGCACTACTGGACAAACCGCCGTAGAAGTGGTCATCGGCGCAGGGCCGCGCGCCGGCGCCCGATGGACCGGCGCGGAATCACGGCATAAAACCGCGCGTTCGTCGCACAACGGGGGCAGGTCGCAGCATGAGAACGCAGGACACGCTCCTGAGTTTCGGAGGCGCACGCCTCGCGGCGCAGTTCGCGGACCGCCGGGTGCTGATCACCGGCGCCGGCGGAACGATCGGCGCTGCGCTGTCGCATGCGCTCGCCCGCGACTCCGCCTGCCGCCTCTGGCTGCTCGATCATTTTGATCACCACCTGCTCGATTGTCTTGAATCGACAAGAAAATTCCGCGCCGAGCGCGGTCTCCCGCAGGACGCTGTCGAAGACGTCCTGTGCGACATCCGCGATCGCGCCCGGCTCGACGCGTGGATGGCGCGCATCCGTCCCGACCTTGTCATCCACGCCGCTGCGCTGAAGCACGTACATCTCGGCGAACGCCATCCTGCCGAATGCGTGAGCGCCAATCTGTTGGGCGTGCGCAACGTCCTGGCCGCCGCCGCGGCCCACGGCGCGTCAAATTTCATGCTGATTTCAACAGACAAGGCGGCGGCGCCGGTCTGTGTCATGGGCGCCACCAAGCGCTTGGCGGAACTCTACCTCGAAGGCGTCGGCCGGGCGCCGGGCGCGCCGGGACAGGAGCGCCGGATCGCGGTCAGCGCGGTGCGATTCGCCAACGTCTTGGGCTCCCAAGGCTCTGTCGTGCCGCGCTTTGCGGCACAGATCGCTGCAAACGGCCCGATCGAGATCACCGATCCTAACATGGAGCGGTATTTCATGACCGCGGAAGAGGCGGTCGATTTCACCATCGCCGCCGCCGCGCTCGCCGCGCCCTCCGATTCCCGCGCCGGCATTTATCTGCGCGAGGCGGGTGAACCCACCCGCATCGTCGACTTGGCGGATCGCATGATCGCCGAATCCGGCCGGGCGATCGAAAAGGTCGTCACCGGCCGCCGCCCGGGCGAAAAGCTCGGCGAGCAATTGTCCGACGAGCACGAGCATCGCATCCCAACCGCGCTCGACGGCGTGTGGCGCCTTCGGCCCCGCGCGGACTCCGCCTGGCTGACCGACCAGGACCTGGACGACCTTGAGCGTCTCGTCGTTCGCACGGAAGACGCGCTGGTGCGCCAGCGCGTGTTCGATCTTCTCGACGAGAAACTGGCGCGCGAAACCCGTACGAGCGCCTAACGCTTGCCGGGCGCGGCCGGGCCTGCTTTAGCCAACGCCATGGTGATCGCACCCCATCCCGCCGGGCCGCGGCGCCTGCCAGGTCCGGCGTCGACGCAACCTCGCGTGCGCCTTCTCTCATGACCATCGCTGCATCGCCGCCCGGCTTTCCGGTGCGCGCGCTCCCGTTCGCGGGCTTCTTCCTGCTGCTTGCGCCGGCGGCGATGGGCGGCGCGCTCGCCGCGGCGCCCCTCGTCGCGTTGACGGGTCTGCTCGCCTATCCCTGGCCGCGCCTTCTCGCGCAGGCGCGCAACGCCGCGCCGCTTCTCCTTGCGCTCGGCGCATTCGCCGCATGGGCTGGCGCCGCGTGCGTGTGGTCGCCGTCCCCAAACGCACTCGTGCAATTCGCCAAGGTGGTGGGGATGGCCGCAGCCGGCATGCTCCTGGTCGCCGCCGCGACCGGACGGGCCGAGCACCAGCGCTTCATCGGTTTCGCCGGCATGATCGGCGCGGGCCTGCTCGCCGCGCTTCTCGCGGTCGAGTTCGCGGCGGACATGCCGCTCAACCGCCTGTTCCAGCCGGACGCTGCAACAGGCGATCTGATGCGCAATCCAGGCGCCGGCGCGCTCGTGCTTGTGTTCCTGACGCTGGGCGTGATGGCGGCCTGCGTCGGCGCCGAAAGCTGGCGTCGTCTGGCGTGGCGCGCGCTGGCGCTCGCGACGCTCTTCCTCGGCCTGCAATTCGCGACGGCCGCAAACGGCGTCGCCTTCGCCGCTGCAATCGGCGCGTTCCTCTTCGGTTACGCCAGCCCCCGCATCGCGTTCCCGACCATCGCCGTGTTGCTGGCTGTATGGATGCTGGCGGCGCCCTGGGTGTCGCCCATCCTTGCCGATCAGCAGGCGTTGATCGAGCGCATGCCGGATTCCTGGGCGATCCGCACCGTGATCTGGGATCACGCCGCCGCTTTGGTGCGCGAACAGCCCATGCTGGGCCATGGCTTCGACGCCTCGCGCACTTTCGAAGGCGAGAGCGCCTTGCGCGGCGTGACGTTCGAACTGATCCCGTTGCATCCCCACAGCGTCAGCTTGCAAATTTGGCTGGAACTCGGCGGCGTCGGCGCAGCGCTCGCCGCCCTGGCTCTGGTGATCGGCGGACTTGCGGGCGCCCGCGCCGCCCGCGGCGATCCCAATGTATCGGCCGGCGCCTGCGCCGTTCTGACGGCCGCCGGCGTCGTGGCCAACGTCAGCTACGGCGCATGGCAGGAATGGCTGATCGCTGTGTTCTTCACCGGCGCAGCGCTCGTCGCCGCTGCACGCCAGGACGACGCCGCCTAGAGCAACATCCGACCTCCTGGAATCGCTTTGCGATTCCGAGGTCGGATAAAGTTGCTCCATATTCAAATGCATAGAGATGCGTAGAGCATCTTTTTCCGACCATTCGATCGCAGGGGCGATCGCGTCTGAGATGCTCTAAGGCCCGCCGCTGGCAGGCGCGCAGCGCACGCCGGGCAGCGCAACCGCCGCGCCCGAACTGCGCCGCACCGCGACGCACGCATCGCCCACGAGCGCCAGATCGAACAGCGTCGGCGCGGCGGGGCTGCGCCCTTCCGCGGGACTGGGCGGCGCCGGCAGCACCGGGATCACCGGCGACCGCGTCAGGTCGGCGGCGCCGATCTCGACGCGCGCGACGCCCATCGCATCCGCAAGCGCCGCCTCAAGCGCGGCCATCGTTTCCGCGTCGGCGCGCGCCAGCACGGCTGGCCGGCGCGCATCGGCCGACTGGCAAGCCGCCAGCGCAGCGAACAGAACCATCGCCAAGCGCGCGCTCACTGCGGCATCCGCATATCGCGATTGCTGCGGAGGATCTGTTGGATCGTGGATCTGTCGGTGGTGCGCAAGTCGCCGACCGCGTCCGCGTCGGGCCGCGGCGCGGCGCGCACGGTCGCGCTTGGACACACGCCGGTTGCGCGATATTCGAGCGCCGCTGCCAGCATCGCCTCGGTCTCATCGCCAAGTTCACGCGTGTAATCATCCGCAACCGCGCATCCGGGCGTCTGCACCGCGAAGCTCGAACTGGAATTGGAGGGCGTGAAGCCGTCGGCGTAGTCGCCGAAGCCCTTGTTGTTCACCCCGCGGAACTGGATCGTGAAATAGGTCTCGCCGCAATTGTCCGTGGGATAGAAGCCGTACGGCTTGCCGCACGTCGTGCCGCCGATCAGGATCACCTCAACATCGATGCCGCGCAGCGAATTGACCACGGACTCGCTGGCGCTGCAGGTCGAGGCGGTGCTGAGCACATAGACGCGCGCCAAGTTTAGCGTGTCGAGCGCGGCGCCGTTGTTCAGGCTGAACCCCAGCCCCGTCGTGTAGAACGGGATCGGCGTGTTCGCCTCGCCGGTGACGGGGTTCGTGTTCCCCGCCGCGGCGTTGAACTCGAGCCGCTCGAAGATGCGTCCGCTCGTGCGCGCGGCGCCCGCCGTCATGTAGCTGAGCTGCGACGCGACTGCGAGCAGGCCCCCGCCGTTGTAGCGCAGATCGAGCACCAGGTCGGTCACGTTGGCGTTGCGCAATTGCGTGATCGCCTGCGCGATCTCGCGTTCGGACGCGAACGTGTTGAACGTGTTAAGCAGCATGTAGCCGACCGCGCCGGACGCGGTCGGGATCACCCGCGTCCGATTGACGGCCGTCGGCGTGACGTTGGCGGATGTGAGCGTGATTGTGCGTGTCGACGCAGCGCCCGGGTCCTGCACCTCGAATGTATGGTTCTCGCCCGCGGTCGCCGGGAAGAGCCCGTTGTTGAGCGCGTCGACTTCCGCCTGCGTTGCGCCATTGACGAGATCGACGCCGTCGATCCGCAGGATGCGCGTCCCGCGCACGAAATTGGGCTGCCCTGACACGGTTTGCGCGGCGGGACTGCCGGGCTCGGTAAAGAGCACGCGCACGTCACGCGGCCGGCTCGACGAGATGAACACGAATTCTGCGCCATACCCGGCGCGGGCCACGGAATTGCGCTCGCGCAGAAAGTCTGCGGTGGACTGGCTGAAGTGGAAGTCGTCCTTGTTCTCGCCCGATGGCGTGATCGCAGTCGTCCGCAGCACGGCGAAATAATCTCGCCGATTGCTGAAGCCTGCAGGGTTCCGATCGACGACTTCGGTGTTCCAGAGATAAGTCTCGTTCGTCCAGGAGCGCAGCCAGAACAATTCCTGCGTCAGCGAGCCGGCGCGATCGGGAAACGGGTTGCCTTCGATATCGACGCCCGTGCGCACGACCTGGCAGCGGTCCACGAACGTGCTCGCCGGCTGGAAGACGCCCTGCGTCCATGTCGGCCCGCTGCCGCCGGGCGGCGTTCCGGGCTGCTGCGGCGCGCTCGATCCCCCGCCGCCGCCCCCGCCGCACGCGGCGAGCAGCAATGCGCACACAACCGCCAGGGACCCAAGACGCCCCGCTTTCGACAATGCCTGCATTATCCCCTCTGACGCCCTCAAAAGTCCCGTTCTGAACAGAGGCGTCAAGCTGCAACCTGGGCGGCCCCAAGAATGTGATCGCGCCGCGCTGCGGCCGGTCGATTGACGCGTGGCGGCGCGCTGTGAACAGTCCCGCGCCGTTCCGTCGGCGCGCATTCGTGAAGCTTTGCTAACGTCTCGGCGTGTAGACGGAGACCGCGCCATCGCCAAGGATCAGCCCATGTCCGCTTTGAGGTCGCTCCGGCTTATGCTCGCCGTTCTGGTCGGGCTCAGCATGACCGCCGGCCTCGCGAGCTGCGCCGGCGGTGGTGGCGGCGGCGGCGGCGGCTCTGTCGTGCCCCCGCCCCCGCCGCCGCTCATCCCACCGCCGCCCCCGCCGCCTCCGCCGCCGCCCCCGCCGCCGGCGTCGACCTATCCCGCGCCGGGTTCGACTGAATTCCTCGCCAATTGGGGCGTCGGCGCCACCAATGTTCAGGCCGCCTGGCAGGATGGTTTGACCGGCGCCGGAATCGTCGTCGGCGTGATCGATGACGGGATCCATCCCAACCATCCGGAATTGGCGGGACGCGTCTCGCCGCTCTCCACCGACATCGTCGCCGGGCGCAATGCGCTGACCACGGATCAATCGCACGGCAGCGAACTCGCCTCGCTCATCGCTGGCAACTTCAACGATCAGCAGACGGTCGGCGTCGCGTTCGGCGCGACCATTCTCGCGGTGCGCGCCGACAACGCCTCCGGCAATTTCAGCGATTCTGATCTCGCGAACGCGATCAACTACGCCGTCGCCAACGGCGTCGACGTCATCAACCTGTCGCTTGGCAAGGATTCGCCGGTGAACCCCGCGCTGCAGAACGCCATCCAGGCGGCGACGCAGGCGGGCGTGATCATCGTGGTGTCGGCCGGAAACGACGGAACGTCGGGCGCGACGAACCCGAACTATCCTGGCTTCCTCGCCACCAACGCCGCGGTGTCGAACGGCCTCATCATCATCACCGGCGGAACCAATCCGAACGGCTCGGTCAATCCGGTGTCCAATCCGCCGGGATCGGCGATCGATTGGTACATTGTGGCGCCCGGTTGGCAGATCATCGTGCCGGACTTCGGCCCCGCAGGACCCGTCCCGGGCTTTCAGCAATGCGGCGCCGCCGCCGGCATCGCCGCCGACCTCTGCCGCATCCAGGGCACCTCCTACGCATCGCCACTCGTCAGCGGCGGCGTAGCGCTTCTGCTTGAAGCGTTTCCCGGCATGACCCCCGGCGAGATCGTCGAGCTTGTGCTCGACAGCGCGCGCGACGGCGGCGCCGTCGGCGACGACGCCGTCTACGGCCAGGGCATCTTCGATCTGGAGCGCGCGCTCGCGCCGGCGGGTTCTCTCAGCTTCGCCACCGCCGCCGGCAATCATGCGCCGCTTCTCACCCCGATCGGCGTCGCCGGGCCGGCGTTCGGCGACGCGTTCTCCCACAACGCCGCGCAATGGACGGCCACCGCCTTCGACAAATATCGCCGGTCCTACACGTTCAATCTCGCTGGCGGATGGCGCGAGCCCGCGCCGCATTCGCTCGCGCGGGAAGGCGCGCCGCTCCTGTGGCGCGGCGAGGAAGGCGGCGGGCCCGTCGCCGCCAGCTTCGCCTCGCGCGAACCGCTGCCGCCCGACGCGCTGATGCATCGTCTGCAGCAGACGCCCGACGACGCGTTCCGCGCCGTCGCCATGCTCGGGCCCGACATGCGCCTCACCATCGCCGCGCATGCGCCCGCGCTGGAGGAGGCCGTCGTGGGCGCTGAAAGTGCGCACCTCAATTTCGCCGGCGCCGATCTCTCCACCGCCGTGACGCGCCAGTTCGCCGACGGCGGACGCCTCTCGATCGTGTCGCAATCGAGCGATCAGGAGCTTGGCCCATTCCTTCCGGATACGGAGCGTCGCGCCGTCGCGATGCGCTACGAGAACGCGCTTGGCCCGCTGACCGGCGCGGTGTCTTACGGCGTGCTGCGTGAGGATGGCGCCGCCCTCGGCCTTGCCTGGGACCGCGCCTGGGGCGACGGGGGCGACGGCGCCGCGGATTTCATCGGCCTCTCCCTTGGCTACGCGCCCAGCGCGCATGTCGAGTTCGGCGCGAGCGCCGAATTCGGCCGCATGCGGATCGAAGACAGCGGCTTTCTCACCCTCGACGCGCCGCTCGCCACCACCGCCGGCGCCGTCGCCGCGCGGCTGTACCTGACCCCGGACTGGCTGGCGCGGCGCGACATGAGCGGCGCGCTCTCGCTCACCGTGTCCCAGCCCCTGCGCATCGAAGACGGCGCGTTCACCGCCTACCTGCCGGTTTCGGACAAATGGGGCCGGGTCAATCTTCGCTTCGAGGAACGCGCGCTCAGCGCCGTTCCGAGCGGTCGCGAAATCGAGACACGCCTCGGCTATTGGATCTGGTCGGGCGACGCGTTTCTGCTGCGCGCCGAACTCGCACACCGCCGCGAGCCAGGCCACCGCGCCGACGCCGACGATGCGCTGGAAGCTCTGCTCGGCTTCCGCTTCAGCCACTAAAGCGTCGGACCACAAATGCGACTCCTCGCTGGCCCTAAGTGGTGCGTCGCATTTGAAGTCCGTTGCTTTAGGTCGGAGCCCGCGGTCGCCGCGTCGCGTCGAACGGTCCAGACGTCAGCCGATCAGATCCTTCACCGCCTCCACGACCGCCTCCGGCGTGATGTCGAAATACGGATAGAGGTCCTTCGCCGGCGCCGACGCGCCGAAGCCCCACATCCCGACGAACGCGCACGGGCCGATCAGATCGCTCCAGCCCTGCGCCACGCCCGCTTCGATCGCCACCGCCGGCGCATCGCCGATGATCGACGCGATATAGTCCTCGTCCTGCGCTTCGAAGAGCTCAAAGCACGGCGCCGACACCACCCGCGTCGGCAGGCCCTGCGCCTGCAAGAGGTCGCGCGCCGCAACGGCGATGGCGACTTCCGTTCCGGTCGCGAACAGCGAGACCTTCGCCTCGCCGTCCGCGGCCAGCAATTCGTAGGCGCCGCGCGCGCTCTTGATCTCGTCGGCGTCGCCGCGGAACGCCGGCGTCGATTGGCGCGACAGCGCCAGCACGCTCGGCCCTTCGGTGCGCTCCAGCGCCAACAGCCAGCACTCCGCCGTCTCCACCGCATCGCACGGGCGGAACACGGCGAGGTTCGGCATCGCTCTGAGGCTCGCCAGATGCTCCACCGGCTGGTGCGTCGGGCCGTCTTCGCCGAGGCCGATGGAATCGTGCGTCATCACATGGATCACCCGCACGCCCATCAGCGCCGCAAGCCGGATCGCGGGGCGCGCATAATCGGCGAACGCCAGGAATGTGCCGCCGTACGGAATGATCCCGCCATGCAGCGCCATGCCGTTCATCGCCGCAGCCATAGCGTGCTCGCGCACGCCATAATGCACGTAGCGGCCGGTAGGATTGTCCGGCGAGAAGATCGCCGTGTCCTTCACGAATGTGTTGTTTGAGCCGGTGAGGTCGGCCGAGCCGCCGATCAGTGCATCGCACGATCCGAAGATCGCCTCGAGCGCGGCGCCCGACGCCGCGCGCGTCGCCATCGCAGGCTTGATCTCCGCCATCTTCGCCGCATGCGCCTTCAGCGCCGCGATCGCCGCCGCCGGAAGCGCCCCGTCGATCCGGGCATCGAACGCAGCAGTGCGCCCAGACGCCTCCAGCCGCGCCTCCCACGCCGCGCGCGCGCTGCGCCCGCGCGCGCCGACGGCGCGCCAATACGCGTAGACGTCGTCGGGAATCTCGAACGGCCCGTGCGGCCAGCCATAGGCGGCCTTCGCAGCCGCCGCCTCCTCCGCCCCAAGCGGTTCTCCGTGTGCGGACTTTGTGCCGCCCTTCTTCGGCGCGCCGTATCCGATCACCGTCTTGCACGCGATCAGCGCCGGCTTGTCGCTCGCCTTCGCCGCTTCAAGCGCGGCCTCGATCGACAGCACATCGTGTCCGTCGCACGCGAACGTGGCCCAGCCGCACGCCTCGAACCGTGCGCGCTGATCGGTGGCGTCCGCAAGCGACACCGCCCCATCGATCGAGATCGAATTGTCGTCCCACAGCACCACGAGCTTGTTGAGCTTCAGGCGCCCGGCAAGCGTGATCGCTTCCTGGCTGATCCCTTCCATCAAACAGCCGTCGCCGGCGATCACCCACGTCCGGTGATCGACGAGATCGGCGCCGAAAACCGCTGCGAGATGCGCTTCCGCCATCGCCATGCCGACAGCGTTGGCGAGTCCCTGTCCAAGCGGTCCGGTTGTAGTCTCCACGCCGAGCGCGTGACCGTATTCAGGATGCCCCGCCGTGATCGAGCCGAGCTGACGGAAGCGCTTGATCTCCTCAAGCGTCATGTCCTCGTAGCCGGTGAGATGCAGCAGCGCGTAGAGCAGCATCGAGCCGTGCCCCGCGGACAGCACAAAGCGATCGCGATCCGGCCAATGCGGATCGGCCGCATCGAACTTGAGATGGCGCGAGAACAGCGCCGTTGCGACATCCGCCATGCCCATCGGCATCCCGGGGTGCCCCGCTTTGGCCGCTTCCACCGCGTCGATGGCGAGGGCCCGGATCGCGTCAGCCGCGCGCTTCGAGGGCGCGCCCGCCGGCTCGGTCGCCTTTGCGCTCATGAATCACTCTCCGGCCGCAGGACGCAGCGCGCCTTTCCTGCGCTATGTCGCCCCGCCCGCCAAGGTGGTCAGCGCTGCTCCGCGTCCGCGGTGGCGGTCTGCATGATGCGCCCGATCGACGGCGCCAGCCCGCCGATGGCCAAGGCGAGCCCGAGCACGATCCCCGCGACGACGCCCCAGGTGCGCGTGCTGACGCCACCCTTGCGCGCCGGCGCGGCGCGCACCTGCTTGCGGCCGCCGAGATCGGAGAATTGCGCCCGCCCATCCGCCAGCTCGCCCGCGGTGTTGCGCAAGCGCCCAAGCAGCTCGCTCATGTCGCCGTGCGCCACCACGACCGTGACGCCGGCCTGGGTCACGATGTCGAGCGGCGGGCGCCCGTCGAAGACGACGAGCATCGCCTGATCCGCAGACTCCGCCAGCACGTGCGCGAATTGTCGGCCGCCGTCGTCGCACAGCGATCGCGACGACCAGAGTCCGATCAGCGCCGAGCGCGCGCCGAGCGCGATGCGGCGACGATTGGCGCCCATGGCGCACAGCGTCGCGCGCCCTTCGTTGCGCCACGCTTGCGCCAGCCACCGCGCGCGCTCCTCGTCGCCGGGACAATGCAGGATGACGGCGTTCACCATGGCGCGGCGCGCCCCTGCTTCCATCCGCCCATCGCTCAGATCGCGGGATCGGAATCTGCAATGCTGCGCTCGATCGGCGCGACCTTGGCTTCAAGCGTCTCGGTGTCGATGATCACCCGTTCGATCGGACGCCAGCCGGAATCCTGCAGCGCATCGAGATCGCCGAGCGATGAAAGCCCTTCGAGCATCGCTTCATCCGGCGCCCACACCTCGAGCGGGCGGTCAGCGAATCCCAGCGTCCGTCGCGCCGCCGTGAGCTCCGGCGAAGGCTGCGCCAACGGCACGTCGCGCAAGTCGGCCCGCGCTTCAGGCGCCTGCGCCTCAACGAGGATCATTTCCGCTTCCGCGTACACCGGACCGTCCATCGCGAACGACTCGACGCCGGCTTGCGCCGCCGCGTCGCCCGCAGGCGCCATGTCGCGCGCGATCTCGACGCGCGGCGTCGGCGAGTCCATGGACGCGCCGCCGAATTGCTCCACCGCAAGCGCCGCCGCGCCGCCGACGCCGAGCAGCGCCACGCTGCCGGCGAGCCCGCGCGTCATGCCTTCCGCGAACGCGCGCCGCGATGCGGCCTCCGGCGTGAAACTGGCCGCTGGCGGCGCCGGTGCGCGCGCTGCGCGCCGCTCCGCCTCGCGCAGGGCCGCGTTCAGCCCGTGTGGGAACATCGACGACCGCGGCGATCCATTGACCACCGCGACGCCGGCCTTCTGCAGCGACGCCGGCGCCGGACAATCATCGATCACGCAGACGATCGTCTGCCCGCGATGAAGCCGCGCCATCGCCGCGAACGCCGGCCCTGCGCGCCGCTCTTCCGCGGCGCGCGACCAGACCAGCATCAGCGGCAGCCGCGCATCGAACGCCATCAGCGGCGCCTTTGGGCGCAGCACGCACGCCACCAGACGCACGCTTTCCAGCGAATCCTGCAATGAATCGACGTAGGCCCGATCGGCCTCAATATGAACGATGACCGACACGGTCATGTCGCCCCTCCCCAAAAGCCCAATTAAGAATCTATGACTATTCGCCCCGTGGGCGCACCTAAATTCGCGCCTCTTTCAACAGGGGAATCGGCTCATGCGTAGGCGCTGACGCGCGCAGGAGAACGCCGGCTCTGAGAAGGATTGCGACTGTGCTTTTGTTTTTGGATTCAACCGATTCCGCGGAAATCGCCACGCTGGCGGAAACCGGCCTCGTCGATGGCGTGACCACCAATCCCTCGCTTATCGCGAAGTCGAAACGGCCGATGCGGGATGTGCTGAAGGAGATCTGCGCGGCGGTTTCGGGCCCGATCAGCGCCGAAGCGGTCGCAAGTGATTCGCCGACTCTGATCGCGGAAGGCCGGGTGCTGCGCGAGATCGCGCCGAACATCGTCGTCAAGCTGCCGCTGACGATGGAGGGCCTCAAGGCCTGCCGCGCCCTCACCGCAGACGGCGTCCAGACCAATGTGACGCTCTGCTTTTCGGCCGTGCAGGCGCTGATGGCGGCGAAGGCCGGCGCGACCTTCATCTCGCCCTTCATCGGCCGCCTCGACGACGCCGGCCAGGACGGCATGGCGCTGATCCGCGAGATCCGCGCCGTCTACGACAATTACGGCTTCACCACGAAAATCCTCGCCGCCTCGATCCGCCACGTCGGGCATGTGAAGGACTCAGCCCTGGCCGGCGCCGATTGCGCCACCACTCCGCCGGCGATCTTCCGCGCGCTCTACCAGAACGCGCTGACGGACGCGGGCTTGGCCGCGTTCAACAAGGATTGGGCCTCGACGGGCCAATCCATTCTCTAAGATTTTGATTTCTAACGGCTCAGCCGCCGGAGAGCCGGTCGAGACGCGCCAGCGCCTGATCGGTGCCGGCCCGCGCCGCGGCCATCGCATCTTCCGCCGCCCGGAGGCGCTCGGCCATCGCCGCCCGCTGCGTCTCGGTGATCTCGGTCAGCGCATTTGGAGCGCTGACGAACCCGCCGTCCGCGGACCGCTCAAGAACGACGTCAGCCCCGGCCCCGGCGGCCGCGATCGACGGCGCCGCGACGCCCAGCAACGTCACCGCCGCCACGCCGGTCACAAAGCTGCCGATCACCACCGGCAGGTGCGATTTTGAGCTGTTCGGCGCGTCGGAGCGGGACATCTGGACCTCTTATTGGGGGAATTTATCCCCCCTATAACAGACCAACATTAACGGCGAAAGTCTGACGCGAATCGATTCGTCCTGCGACCGTTCGGCTGCCCCGGACGCTGGCCGGCCGCGTGCATATGCACGCCCCACAGGCGCGCTGCGTGGCGCGCTTGCGCCAGAATGAGCGAAGACACCAAAAGTTAATGGATCAGGCGCGCGACCCGCCGTGACGTGTCCGCCCGGCGACGGAGGTTCTTGATGAGTGCTGAGATGAAAGCCCGCCGCGTGCGCAAGGCGGTGCTGCCGGTCGCCGGGCTCGGCACCCGCGTCCTCCCCGCGACCAAGGCGATCCCCAAGGAGATGCTGCCGGTGTTCGACCGGCCGGCGATTCAATATGTTGTCGACGAAGCCCTCGCCGCCGGGATCGAGCACTTCATCTTCGTCACCGGGCGCAACAAGAACGCCATCGAGGACTATTTCGACCGCGCCTACGAACTGGAGGACACGCTCCGCCAGAAGAACAAGACAGCACTCCTCGCCGAACTCGACAGCTTCGCCCTCCCGCCGGGCGCGACGAGCTTCGTCCGCCAGCAGGCGCCGCTGGGCCTCGGCCACGCCGTCTGGTGCGCCCGCGACATCGTCGGCGACGAGCCGTTCGCCGTGCTTTTGCCGGACATGCTGACGATGGCCGCACCCGGCTGCCCCAAAAGCTGCCTTGAGCAGATGATGGAGCACTATGGATATGTCGGCGGCAACCTGATCGCCGTGGAGCCCACGGACGCCCCGTGGAATTACGGCGTGATCGCGCCCGAAAGCCACGAAGGACGCCGGATCAAGATGGCCGGCATGGTTGAGAAGCCGCCCAAGGGCACGGAGCCGTCGAACCTCTTCATCACCGGCCGCTACATCCTCCAGCCCGAGATTTTCGCGCTGCTGGAATCGCAAGGCAAAGGCGCCGGCGGCGAGATCCAGCTCACCGATTCCATGGTCCGCCTGATGCAGACGCAGGATTTCCACGCCGTCGCCTATGACGGCCGCTCCTACGATTGCGGCGACAAGATCGGCTATCTGAACGCCGTCGCCGCCTTCTCGCTCGCCAATCCCGAGCACCGCGAAGCCGCGGCGCAGACGCTTTCGGCCGCTCTGGAAAAAGCGCGCCGCTGATCACCCGGGCCGGGTGAAGAAGATCCGCTTCGCGAACGTCGCCGCGGGGGCTGCGTCCACCAGCATCTGCAATACCCAGTTCGGCGGCGGCAGATCGAGCACGCGCCGGAGCAGCGGCCGCATGCCGAACCGCGGCAGGAGGCCTTCCAGCGCGAACTCCACCGGCGGCCCCTTGTGCAGGATCCATGTCGCCGCCGCCGCGCCGAGCTGCGCGCCGTGCTGCAGCGCCGTCCGGATGCCGCCGGCCGTCAGCGGCGAGACGAACCCCGCCGCATCGCCGGTGAGCGCCACGATCCCGCGCCGCCACGTCCGCACCCGCCCGCCGCACGGAATGAGCCCCGCACGCTTCTCATAGATGTCCGTACGCTTGAGCCCGAAGAGCCCTTCGATCTCGGCCGCGACCGCCTCGATCTTCGGCTTCTTCCCGTGGCTCACCGCGAGCCCGACCTGCGCGCCCTGCGGGTGCGCCGCCGCCCACGCGACATAGCCGGGCGCCGCAGCGCTATCGAGCACCACGTGCAGCCGCTCCGGATCGAGCGCGCCGATATCGCGATACTCCCGCTCGACGCCGACCAGGAAGCGCGTGTTGCGCGACAGCGCGAACGCTTTCGCCACCGGCGATTTGGCGCCGTCAGCGCCGATCAGGTACCACCCCGAATAGGCGCGCCCGCCCGCAGCGACTTCCACGCGCCCGTCGCGCACGTAGCCGCCGACGAACGCCGCATCCGTGCGGATCTCGGCCCCCGCCGCGCGCGCTTCCTCGCCCATCCATTTCAGCAGCCCCCCGGTGTCGGTCGTGTAGAACGCATAGCCGAGCTGCGCGAGATCGCGGTGCTTGCGGTTGGGGCCGTAGAGCCGCACGTGCTCCACCTTCCGCAACAATTCCGCAGGCGGATGAATGAGGTCGTGCGCCTCCTGCACCAGGATGCCGGTCGTGTGCAGCCGCGCGCCGAGGTCCGGCTTCGCTTCAAGCACCAGCGTGCGTGCGCCCGCCGCGGCGGACGCCTTCGCCGCCGCCAGCCCTGCGAACCCGCCGCCGACGACGATGACGTCATAATCCGCATGCGTCAGCTTTTCCTGCGCGTCCCCGCTCAAGCAGCGTCCTCGGCTTCCTCAGGCTCGCGCTCGATTCTGAGCGCCGTGATCTGGTTGCGGTTTCGCCGCAGCACCTGAAAGCGATAGCCGTGAAAGGCGAAGCGCTGCCCCGGCTCGGGGATCGTCTGCGCTTCATGGATGACGAGCCCGGCGATCGTCACCGCCTCGTCGTCGGGAAGATCCCAGTTCATCGCCCGATTGAGATCGCGGATCGGCACCGTGCCGTCGACATTGACCGTTCCGTCCGGCTGCGGACGAACGCCTTGCACCGCGATGTCGTGCTCATCCTTGATGTCGCCGACGATCTCTTCAAGGATGTCTTCCAGCGTGACGAGCCCCATCAGCGCGCCATATTCGTCGACGACCAGCGCGAAATGCTCCCGCCGGCGCAGAAATTCCGCGAGCTGATCTTCCGCGCTCCGCGTTTCCGGCACGAACCAGGCGGCCCGCGCCACCTCCTCCACCACCACGCCGTCGCGCCCGTTCTCCGAGATCGCGCGCAGAAGATCGCGCGCGTGCAGCACGCCCACGATGTTCTCCGGCTCCTCCTTGTAGAGCGGCAGCCGCGTGTGCGAACTCGCCATCGCCTGCGCGATGATCTCGCGCGGCGGAAGCTCCGCATCGATCATCTTGATCGCCTTGCGGTGGATCATCATGTCCGCGACCGTCAGCTCCTTGAGATCGAGCGTGCCGCGCAGCCGGTCGCGCACACCGACTTCCACCGCGCCTTCCTCTGCATGAAGCTCCACCGTGCCGCGGATTTCCGCCTCCGCCGCCAGGACGTCGATTCCCTGCTCGACCCTGACGCCGAACAGCCGCAGCACGCCGTTCACGATCACCTGCACAAACCCCACGATCGGCGCCAGCAGACGCACCATCCACTCCACCGGCAGCGCCACGAAACGCGCCATGCTGTTGGCGCTCGTGATCGCATAGGTCTTGGGCAGCACCTCGCCGAAGATCAGCAGGAGCGGCGTCAGCACCACCGTCGTGATCAGCACGCCGTATTCGCCATAGAGCGCGGTGAAGATCGTCGCCGCGATCGCGGACGCCGAGATCTGCACGACATTGGCGCCCAGGAGCACCGCGCCGATCATCCGCTCGCGATTCTCGTTGAGCCGGTTGACGCGCTCCGCGCCTTTGTCGCCGTCGCGTTCGAGCGCCGTCATCCGCGCGCGCGACGCCGCCGTCAGCGACGTCTCCGCCGCCGAAAAGAACGCGTTCAGCAGAATGAGGATCGCGATCACGCCCAGCGCGATCAGAAGCGAAGCGGTCATGCTGCGATCGCCGTTTCTGCGTCGAGCAGCGCGCGCACGGCCGCGACCGGCGCATCCTTCTGCACGAACGCGCGCCCGATCCCCTGCGCCAGGATCAGCGTCATCTGTCCACCTTCGGCTTTCTTGTCGTGAAGCATCGCCTCGATCAGCCGGCTGGGCGCGTAGGGCCCGCCGGCCAGCGCCCGGATGTCGGACACGAGGCCCGCCGATTCAAGATGCGCGGACACGCGGCGCGCGTCGTCCGTGCTGCAGAGCCCAAGCTGGGCGGAAAACCGGAACGCGAGCGCCAGCCCCGCGCCCACCGCCTCTCCGTGCAGAAGCGTCTCGTCATAGCCGGCGCTGGCTTCGAGCGCATGCGCAAACGTGTGTCCAAGATTGAGCAACGCCCGCACGCCCGCCTCACGCTCGTCGGCCGCGACGATCCGCGCCTTCGCCTCCACCGAAACGCGCACGGCGTGCGCCAGCGCGGCGCGGTCATGGGCAAGCACGTGCGGCCCGTTCGCTTCGCACCAGCCGAAGAAATCCGCGTCGTCGATCAAGCCATATTTCACGATCTCGGCGTAGCCCGCCCGCATCTGGCGCGCCGGCAGCGTCGCCAGCGTGTCGAGGTCGGCGATCACCGCGCGCGGCTGGTGGAAGAGCCCGACAAGGTTCTTGCCCTGCGGCGTGTCGATCGCCGTCTTTCCGCCTACGGACGAATCCACCTGCGCGAGCAGCGTCGTCGGGATCTGCACGAAATCGACGCCGCGCTTCAGCACGCCCGCCGCGAACCCGGCGAGATCGCCGATGACGCCGCCGCCGAGCGCGACGATCACGTCCGTTCGCTCCACGCCCAGATCGATCAGCCTGCCGCAAACGTCCTGCAGCCCCGCAAAGCTCTTCTGCGCCTCTCCGGGGGGCAGCACGATCGCGTCCGCTGCAACGCCCGCCCCCGCCAGGCTCTGCATCAGGGGCGCCAGATGCAGCGCAGCGACGTGCGCGTCCGTCACCACCGCGGCCCGCTTCGCCAATCGGCGCACGCGCTCCCCGGCCCGCGCGATGAGGCCCGCGCCGATCTCGACGTCATAGCTTCGCGCGCCGAGAGCGACGCGCACGATGGACGGATCGCTCATGCGCGCTGGGCGCCTTCCGCCTGCCAGGCCTTCAGCGCCTCGAGCACCGCCCGCACCGCGCCCCCATGCGGCCCGTTCGCCGTGTCCACGACGATGTCGGCCTCGGCATAGACTGGATAGCGCTGCGCCATCAGCCGCTGCATCACCACCGCGGGATCTTCCTGCTTCAGCAGCGGACGATGATCGCGCCGCGCCACGCGCTTCAACAGCGTATCGAGATCCGCGCGCAGCCACACGGTGACGGCCCGCGCGCGCAGCAGCGCCCGCGTCTCCGTCTCCATGAACGCGCCCCCGCCCGTCGCCAGGATATGCGGCGCCTCCTCCAGGAGCCGCGCGATCACGCGCCGCTCCCCGCGCCGGAACTCGCTCTCGCCATGGCGATCGAAAATGTCCTGGACCGAGAGCCCGGCCGCGCGCTCGATCTCTTCGTCCGCGTCGCGGAAAGGCACGCCGAGCGCCCGCGCGAGCCGCCGCCCGATCGTGGTCTTGCCCGCCCCCATCAGGCCGACGAGCGCCACGGTGCGCGACGGCGGGGCGTAGACGCCGCCAATCTCGTCCTCGGCCCGCTCCTCGCCGCCGTTGCGCTCGCCGGCGAGGCTGTCAGCGCCGGCGCTGTCGGCGCTGGCGCCGGGCCCCTCAAGGCTCGGGCGGATCACTCGGTTCACCTCCGCATGCCCCGCGGCCGCCGCACGCCTCCGCGCGCGTCGCCGCAGTCTGGAAACTCGCCGCATTTTGGGGTCAATCTCTCCGCCTCGCAACGGCTGGGATTCGCGTGTCCCGGAATGGGACGCTCCAACGGCGGACCGGCGCCGGCGCAGCCGCGATTCGCCGCCCGGCGGCGCCGGCCAAGCAAGAACAGCGCGACGCGCGGGAGGGCGAAGAACCGATGGCGAGACGCAGAAGCAGACGCAGGAGCCACGGCCGGCCGATGGAGCCGCGGACGCGCCTGATTGTGATCGGCGCGGCGGTGGTCGTCCTTGTCGGCGCCTTCATCATGCTGATCAATCGCGGCGACGGAATCGCGCCGACGCGCCAGGAAGCCAGCATTGAACTCCCGAACGCCATTGCCGACTGATCCCGCCGCGCCCGCGCGCCGCTGGCTGGGCGCCTCCCTCGCTGCGCTGGCCGCAAGCCTCGCCGCCGCGGGCGTCGCCGCGGCGCAGAACGCGCGCGTCGAGACGATGGAATCCGGCGAGATCGCGCGGCTCGACGCCTGGAGCGTCGCCGCGATCGGCCGCAATGGCGGGGCCCTGCCCGTCACCTTGTGGAACAACAGCGACGCCCAACGCCTCGCGGCGCTGTTCGACGCGCTGCCGGCGCGGTTCCAGTCGCCCGCGGCGCTGTCGCTGGCGCGCCGTGCGCTGGCCTCTTCCGGGCGTGCGCCCCGCGGCGACGCCGCCGACGCCGCACGCAAGCGCTTCGAGGCGCTGGGCCGCATCGGGCTGGCGGACGATTTGGCGACCATGGCCGGCGGCGCGGTGGTCAATGATCCTTTGGTGGCGCAGTTCGCAGCCCAGGCCGAGCTCGCCCGCGGACGCGCGGAAGAAGCCTGCCGCCGCGCCCGCGGCCGCGACGGCGAGGAAGCCAATGCGTTCACGCTGCGCCTGCGCGCCTATTGCGCGGCGCTGGATGGCGAAACCGCCGCTGCGGACCTGGCGCTTGAAATGGCGCGCGCCGCACGCGCTGACGACGCGTGGTTCCGCGCCGTGATCAATGCGATGGCGGCGCCGCCGGCGCGCCCGCCGGCCGCGCGCTACGACACCAGCCTCAACGCGTCGGTGTCGCTCGCCGCATCGCTGCCCGCGGGGCGCAATCCGCTTGCGTCCTCTTCGTCGCTGGCGCTGGTGACGGTGTCGCGCAGCGATCGCGCCGCGCCCGGCGTGCGCATGCAGGCCGCAGCGCTCGCCGCCCAGCGCGGCGTCGTGGCGCCGCTCGAAGCGCGCCGCGCAATCCTGGCGGCGATCGCCGCCGACCCCGAGGCGCGGCTTCCGGCGCTGGCGGCCGCGGTGCGCCAGGCAGAGACCGCGCGCGGCGACATCGAGACGGCGCGCGCCATCGCCGCCATCTTGGGCCCGGCTTCCGATTACGGAGACTTCGCCGCGGCAAGCCGGCTGTTCGCCGACGACATCGCCGCGCTGCAGGCCGCGCCGGACGCCGCGAGCGCGCTCGCCTTCGCCCGCGCCGCCGCCGCCGCCGGAGACCTGCGCCTCGCCGCGCGTCTGGTGGAGAACGCCGCCGACGCCGGGGTGCCGCCGCCGCTCCTGGCCCAGCTCCGCGCCGCCATCGCGGTTGGCGCGCCGCAGCCGCAGCGCGAACAGGCGCTTATCGCGCAGCGCCGGCTGGAGAATGCCCCGCCCGGCGCCGCAGCCGCACGCGCGCTGTCCCGCGATCTCGCGATCATGGCGGCGCTCAGCTATCCGCTCTCGGACGCGGCGCAGGCGCATCTGGCGCAGAGCCCGCCGCAAGGCGGCGCCGCGCCCTCCGCGGAGCAGACCAACGCGCTGATTACGGCCGTGGAAATGCAATCCGTCGGCGAAGTCGCTGTGGCGTCGGCCATGATCGCCGCGCCAGGCGTCAATCGGCTCGATGCGGCCACGCTCACAGCAATCATCCAGGCGCTGCGCATGGCGGGGCTTGACGACGCCGCCCGCGAGATAGCTTTAGAAGCGATGATCAGCGGCCCGCCCTCATGATCAACGCCGCCCGCGTCGAAGCCTTTCTGGAGATGCTCTCGGCGGAGCGCGGCGCGCGTAAGAACACGCTCGATGCGTATCGCCGCGATCTTGAGGACGCCGCAGCCGAGATCGGCGCCCCGCTGGCGCAGGCCAGTCCCGAGGCGCTTGAAGCCTACGTGCAGAGTCTGGCGCGGCGGAAGCTCCGCGCCGCCACCGTCCGCCGCCGGCTTTCCGCGCTGCGGCAATTCTACCGCTTCCTGCTCGAAGAGGGCGATCGCACCGACGATCCCACCGCCCGCCTGCGCGCGCCCAAAGGGTCGCGCACGCTGCCGAAGACGCTCGCCAGCGAAGATGTGGCGCGCCTCATCGAAGGCGTCGGCCAAGCCCGCGACGCCACCGCCCTGCGCGACCGTGCGCTGATCGAACTGTTGTATGGCGGCGGCTTCCGCGTGACTGAGCTTGTCTCGTTGCCGGTGAAGACCGCGCCCCGCCCTGGCCAGCACCACATGATCATCATCGGCAAGGGCGGGCGCGAACGCATGGTCGTGCTCGGCGAACCCGCGCTTACGGCGCTGGCCGATTATTTGGCGGCGCGCGCATCGTTTCTTCCGAAATCGCCGCTGAAGCGGGAACGCGCCGAGCGGTGGCTTTTCCCCTCGCCCACGGCGAAAGACGGCAAGCTCACCCGCCGGCGCGTCGCCCAGATCCTGGCGCAAGCCGCCCGCATCGCGGGTCTCAATCCGCGGCGCGTATCGCCCCACGTCCTGCGCCACGCCTTCGCCACCCACCTGGTGGAGGGCGGCGCCGACCTGCGCACCGTCCAGACGCTGCTCGGCCACGCCGACATTTCCACGACGCAGATTTACACGCACGTCGCCCAGGACCGCTTGCAGCAGATCGTCCAGCAGACGCATCCGCTCGCCAAGAAGCGTTGACGCGTCAGCTGACGAAGGCCGCGTCGCGCCGCGACGCGAAGATCATCACGATCGAGCCGGCAAGGAAATCGATCATCAGCATCGACATGATCAGGAAGAATTCCATCGTCCCGAACGGCTCCAGCATCAGGAACATCACCAGCGCCAGCGTGAAGACGCCGAACGAAACGCCGTTCTCCAGCATCGCCAGGTTCGTCGGCCGGGCCGATTTGATGATCTCCACGAACAGGCACGCGCCCGCGAACAGCGTGATGGCGTAGCCGTTCGTCATCACCCATTCCGCGCCGGAGGGAAGCGTGGCCGCAAACGCAGGCGACGCCATTGCCGCGCGCATCCCCTCCGCGCCGAGCGGAATCGCCAGCACCGCATAGAGGATCGCGGGAAAGATCAGGATCGGGATCGCGCGCAGCACGCCCATGGACCGCCTCCGTTTCTGCAATGCCTTAGGGAACGCCTCGCGCGCTGATCAGTTTCATTCTGTCAAAGGCGCTTGCCGCCCCCACCTGAACGGACCGCGATCATGAGCTACGCCCAGGAATTCCAAGCCATCGAGCACGGACGCGACAACCGCATGGCCGCGCTGGCCGTTTACGGCCTCTATGCGCTCACCATTCCGACCGCCGCGACGCTGGCCATCGTCGGCGTGATCGTCGCCTATGTCGCCCGCGGGGGCGCCGAGCCGATCGCACGCGCGCACTTCGATCGCCAGATTCGGATGTTTTGGATGACGGCGCTTTGGGGCGCGGTGCTGTTTCTACTGTCGCTGCCCGCCTGGATTCTCACGCTCGTCCTGATCGGCATCCCGATGCTGTGGCCGCTCGGCGCCGTGTGGTTCCTGGTCTTGGCCTGGCTCACGATCGCCAGCGTGTTTGGCGCGCTGCGCCTCTGGCGTGGCGCCGCGCCAGGCTGAACGGCTCTGAACGCCTACTGTGCGCGTTGCGCCGCCGCCTCAGCCCCGCGCAGCGCCCGCAGGAGATTCCCGCCCGCAAGCTTTGCGAGATCGGCGTCGCTCCACCCGCGGCGGATGAGTTCGGCGAACAGCGGCGGATATCCGTCTACACCGCCCATGCCCTCCGGCAGGTAGGTGACGCCGTCATAGTCCGCGCCGAGCCCGACGAAATCGTGCCCCGCCACGCGGGCGATATGATCGACATGATCTGCAACGTCGCTGACCGTCACGCGCGGCGCGGGATTGGCCTCCGTCCACGCCACGAGCCCCGCGGCGGCCGCGGCCGCGTCCCCCGGATTGAGCGACGCTTGCCGCCGCTCCTCGCCCGCGCGCGCAGCGCTCCACAACCGCATCGCCTCGGAGACGAACGGCGCGTTGAAATTCACCATCACCACGCCGCCATTGTCGCGCACCATCGCCAGCACGTCGTCTGGCACGTTGCGCGGATGCTGCGTCACCGCGAACGCGGACGAATGCGAGAAGATCACCGGCGCTGAAGAGACCCCCAGCGCATCGCGCATCGCATCGGCTGAAACGTGCGAGAGATCGACCAGCATCCCGATCCGGTTCATCTCGCGCACGACCTCTTCGCCGAACGGCGAAAGCCCGCCATGCCGCGGCGCATCGGTCGCGCTGTCCACCCAATCGATCGTGGTCGAATGCGTCAGCGTCATATAGAGCACGCCGGCGCGGCGGAACGCGCGCAAGAGCGCGAGATTGTTGTCGATCGCCTCCCCGCCCTCCATGCCGAACATCGAGGCGATGCGGCCAGCGCGATGTATGCGCACAATGTCCGCCGCGCTGTCCGCGAACGCCAGCCGGCGCGGATAGCGCGCGATCACCCGCCGCATCAGATCAATCTGCTCGAACACCGCACGCGTCGCGTCGGGCCCCTTGAGCGCCGCCGGCACATAGACCGACCAGAATTGCGCGCCGACACGCCCCGCCCGCAGCCGCGCGAAATCCGTCTGCAGCGGCGGCGAGAGCAGACGCGTATCGCCGTTCAAGTCGACCGCGTCGAGATCGCCGCCATGATCATCCCGGATCGCCCACGCGAGGTCGTTGTGCCCGTCGATCAGCGGCGTCTGCCGCGCGACGCGATCAATCCGCCGCTCTTCCGCCGGCGTCGGCGCCTGCGCGAACGCGACGCTTGCCGACGCCGCCAGTGCAGCGCCGATGATGATCGCCCTAAAGCCCATAAGCCGCCGCCATTTCCGCATCCTTCGCCGCCACCAGCTTCGCCAGGTCCACGATCACCTTCGCCTGCTTCCAGGTGGCGTCATCCTGCATCTTGCCGTCGAGCATGGCGACGCCCGTGCCGTCCGGCATCGCCTCCAGAATCCGCAGCGCGAACTTCACTTCATCCGGATCCGGATTGAACACCTTTTTCGCGATCGCGATCTGCGAAGGATGCAGGCTCCACGCGCCCACGCATCCCATCAGGAACGCGTTGCGGAATTGCTGTTCGCAGGCCTCTGGATCGTCGATCGCGCCGAAAGGGCCGTAGAACGGCTTGATCCCGTGCATGCCGCACGCGTCCACCATCTTCGCGAACGTGTAGTGCCAGAGATCCTGCTGCGCGCTGGCGCGCGGTGAGCCATCTCGGGGATCTTCGATAACCCGATAGCCCGGATGTCCCCCGCCCACGCGCGTTGTCTTCATCTTGCGTGACGCCGCCAGGTCCGCGGGCCCCAGCGAAATCCCCTGCATCCGCGGGCTCGCGCCCGCGATCGCCTCCACGTTCGCCACGCCCTCCGCCGTCTCCAGGATCGCGTGCAACAGGATCGGCTTCCCCAGGCCGTGCTTCGCTTCGAGCAGCGCCAGCAATTGGTCCATGTAGTGGATGTCCCACGGCCCCTCGACCTTCGGGATCATCATCACG
Source organism: Alphaproteobacteria bacterium (assembly GCA_016124255.1). Taxonomy (GTDB): domain Bacteria; phylum Pseudomonadota; class Alphaproteobacteria; order Caulobacterales; family Aquidulcibacteraceae; genus CADEEL01. The sequence continues at coordinate 27,768 of WGOB01000021.1, forward strand.
TCGAGCCGGTCGCCCACGCCGGCGACCACCTCGGTCACATCATCGAGATGCCACGGCGAATTGAGCGGATTGATCCGCGTCCAATAGCCGACGCCGAGCGAGCGGAAATCGATCCCGCGCCCCATCTCGATCACGCCGGCGCGCGCGGCGTCCTTGGCGTCCGCGGGGATCGCGTCCTCCAGGTTTCCGAGCACGACGTCCACATCCTTGGCCACATCCGGAATCTTCGCGCGCACTTTTTCCAGATGCGCCGGCACGAAATGGATCATCCGCTCAAGCGCAACTGGCAGCGCGCGCAGCGGCGCCGGAGCGCCGGCGGCGAGCGGTTTGAAAAACGCGCGCGGGGTTTTCATGAGGCGGCTCCAAGCGCTGGGCGGCGGCCCGGTCGCGCTGTGTGCGGGTGCAGCATTTGCGCGGCGCGCGCAACCCCGCGCAGCCGCCGGCGGAAACGCCCTGCCCCTCCGCCCGCGCCGCGCGTAGAGACTTGCGAGGCCCGGCGCGGCGCCTATTTTGCCGCGACACGGGCCCAATCTCGCTCCCGCGCTGGCCCGTGCCCGTTCTTCGATCGTTCCGGCGGACCAGCCGGCCGCCTGCGAGCCCCCTTCGTGAACACGTATCTCGAGTTCGAAAAATCCATCGCCGACATCGAAACCAAGATCGATGAGCTCTCGGCGCTGGCCGAAGCCTCGGGCACCGAAGCGATCTCCAAGGGCGTCGAACTCACGCGCCTGAAGGCCAAGGCCGAAAAGCTGCTCGCCGATCTCTATCTGAACCTCGATCCCTGGCAGAAGACCCAGGTCGCCCGTCACCCGGACCGCCCCCGCTTCCGCGAATACGTCGCCGCGCTGGTGACCGATTTCACCGAGCTTTCCGGCGACCGCACCTTCGCGGAGGATCCCGCCATCCTCGGCGGCGTCGGCAAATTCATGGGCCGCCCGGCGATCATCGTCGGCCACGAGAAGGGCCGCACCACCCAGGAGCGGCTGAAGCACAATTTCGGCATGGCCCGCCCGGAGGGCTATCGCAAAGCCGTCCGCCTCATGGACCTCGCCGACAAGTTTCGCCTTCCCGTCGTGTCGCTTGTCGACACCGAAGGCGCCTATCCCGGCATGGGCGCAGAGGAGCGCGGCCAGGCCGAAGCCATCGCCCGCTCCACCGAGCGTTGCCTGACGCTCGGCGTGCCCATGGTCGCCGCCGTTGTCGGCACTGGCGGCTCAGGCGGGGCCATCGCCCTCGCCGCAGCGAACAAGGTGCTGATGCTGGAGCACGCGATCTACTCCGTGATCACGCCGGAAGGCGCCGCCTCCATTCTCTGGCGCGACGCCGGCCGCGCGAAGGAGGCGGCGATCGCCATGAAGGTGACGGCGCAGGACCTGCTCGAACTCGGCGTGATCGACACGATCATCCCCGAGCCGATGGGCGGCGCCCATCGCTGGCCGGAACAGACCGTCCCCCGCGTCGGCGTCGCCATCGCCGACGCGCTCGACAGCCTGAAGGATTTGTCTCCGGACGAACTCCGCGCCCACCGCCGCGACCGCTTCTACAAGATCGGCCGCTTCGAAGAAGAAGAAGCCGCGAAGAAGCCCGCGCGGAAATAATCCGCGTTCGGAATAGAGCTTGGAGATTGGACGCGGTCGGTCCTCCGTCATACCGGGCGGAGCGGAGCGGAGACCCGGAACCCAGGGGATCGAGGCGTGCTGCGTTTGCCCCTAGGTTCCGGATCGCGCTTCGCGCGTCCGGAATGACGGACAACATCCGGAGAGCTCAAAACCCCACCGCCCGCGCAAACGCCCGCACATCGCCGACGAACGCGTCCGGCTTTTCCATCGCCGCGAAATGCCCGCCTTCCTCGAACGCGCTCCAGTGCTTCAGATTGTAGATCCGCTCCACCCAGGAGCGCGGCGGAATCTTGAACACCGGCTCGCCCTTGAAATTCGCGACGCCCGTCGGCGTCTCCACCCGCGTGCCCGCCGGCAGGAAGAACCCGCCCTCTTCCAGACGCGCGCGATAATACCAGACGCTCGTCGCGATCGAGTCCGTCACCAGGTAGATCATGATGTTGGTGAGCAGCTGATCCTTCGAATAGACGCCCTCAAGGCCGCCATTCCGCAGATCAGACCAGCCGTGGAATTTCTCCAGGATCCACGCCGCCGTCCCGACCGGCGAATCCATCAGCGCCATCGCCAGCGTCTGCGGCTTCGTCGATTGCTCCTGCAGATACGCGCCCTCCAGCTGCAGCATCATCTGCATCGTCTGCAGCCACTGCGTCTCCTCCTCCGTTTGCGGGGTCGTATCCGCGGGCCGCAGCGCCGCCATGTTCAAATGCACGCCCACGCACGCAGGATGATCGAGCGCGAGGAAGCTCGACACCATGCTCCCCCAATCGCCGCCTTGCGCGAGGTAGCGCGCATAACCGAGCTCTTTCGTCATCAGCGCATCGAAGAGCCGCGCCGTCGCCCGCTGCCCGAGCGGCTTGCGCGGCTTCGCTGAAAACCCGTAGCCCGGCAGCGACGGACAGATCACATCGAACGCATCCGTGCGCGATCCCCCGAACCGCGACGGGAACGCGAGCTTTTCGATCGATCCCCAGAACTCGTAATGCGATCCGGGCCACCCGTGCGAGAGAATGAGCGGCCGCGTGCCTTCCGCCTCGCCCACCACATGCACGAAATGTACGTCGAGCCCATCGATCGTCGCGATGTATTGCGGAAAGCGGTTCAGCTCCGCCTCCGCCGTCCGCCAGTCATAGCCCGAGAGCCAATAGGCGCAGAGCTCTTTCAGATACGCCGTGTTCACCCCGCGCGACCACTGATCGCTCTCATCCTCCGGCGCGGGGAACCACGGATACGCCGACACGCGCGCGCGGATCGCGTCGAGCTTCGCCTGGGGAACATCGACCGTGAACGGCTGAACCATTGCGCTCTCCTCTTCACCGCCGCTCGAACGCCAACCGCGCGCCGATCCCGACGAGCGCCGCACCGATGGCGCCGTTGATCCAGCGATAGAGCGCGCTCGTCCGCGCCGCACGCCCCGCGCCCGCCGCGACGAGCGCCACCGCGCCAAGCCAGACGGCGCTCATCGCGTAATGGATCCCGATCAGCAGCGCCGCGCGCAACGGCGCCTCCGAGCCGGTCCCGATGAAATGCGGCAGCGCCGCGAGATAGAACAGCGCCACTTTCGGATTGAGCGCGTTTGACAAAAACCCCTGCCGGAACGGCGCGCCGAGCGGGGCCGGCTTCTCTTCCTCCGTAGACGGACGAAACGCGCCGAACAGCATCTGCGCCCCGATCCACGCCAGGTAGAGCGCGCCCGCGATCTTCACGATCATGAACACGATCGGCGACGCAGCGAGCAGCGCCATGAACCCAAAGAGGGCAAGCGCCGCATACCAGAAGAAGCCCGCGACGATTCCCGCGCCCGCCGCCAGCCCTGCGCGCACGCCGCGCCCAATCGCATGCCCCGCCACGAGCAGCGTGTCCGGTCCAGGCGTGATCGTCACCAGCGCGGCGAGCGCTGTCCAGGCCCAGATCTCAGCATGCATCATCGCGCCATCCTGCGTCGCGCAAGGCGAGACCAAGCATGGCGCACGCGGACGATCTTATCCCACACCATGGCGCACGCCAGCATAATGACGGCGATGTCCGCCCCGTCCCTGTCCGACCTCTGGTCCGCCGTTGTCGATTTGCACGGCTGGCTACTCGGCGTGATCGGCCGGCCCGCAGCTTTCCTTGCGCGCCGGGAGCTGACGCGCGCCGAGCGTGACGAAGCGCTGGCGCAGCTCCGCCCGCTGGAAGCGCTTCTGCGTCGCCTGCTTGCGCATATGGCGCTGACCTTCATCGGCCCTCTGCGCCCGCCCACGCCGGCCCGCGGCCGTCGTGGTGCGCGTGCCGCCCGCCCGCGCTGGCCCGGCGCGGACCCTGCGCAATGGCCGGGCGTGCGCTTCACGGCGTTGCCGCAGCCGAGCCGGCGCGCCTCCGGGACCGCCGCGCCGCGGCGCGAGATTTTCAGCCCCTTGGCCATCGCGCGCCGCATGGAAGCGGTCGCGCGCGTCATCGCTGCGCCCGAACGCTACGCCCGGCGCCTCGCCTACACACTCCGCACACAGACGAAAACCCGGCTCCGCGCCTGGCGCCTCGCCGCCGCCAGCGACCGCCAGGCCGCCCGCTGCGCCCTCGGCGCCGCTCACATCGACGCCGCGGGCGCCCTGCTCGCTCAATCCCTCAGCCCCGCCCGCCTGGACTCCGGCTGAACATCCAAGCCCCGCACGACGAAACGATGCACAAAGGCGGATCACGGGAGGCCATCGCGCGCCGCGCCGGAGCCGCTTGCTGTCGCGGTTCAAGCGCGTCGCCTCCGCACAACGGCGGATCACGGGGGCCGGGCCCGTGCGAAACCGAAGGCCGGCGCCGGCGATCGCGCGCCGCGCCGGCGCCGCTTGCCGTCGCGGTTCTGGCGCGCAAAAATCAAGCCGCGTTCTTGCGGCGCGTCAGCGCTGCGAAATCGTTCAGCAATTGCTCCGTGATCGCGCCCGGCTTGAAATGGATGCCGCCGATCTCGCGCACCGGCGTGATCTCCGCGGCGCTGCCGGTGAGGAACACCTCCTCGAAATCCGCAAGCTCGTTCGGCCAGATCGCGCGCTCGACGACGTCCATGCCGCGCGCCTTCGCCAGCCCGATCACCGTCTGCCGCGTGATCCCGTTCAGGAATGCATCCGGCGTCGGCGTGTGGATGACGCCGTCGCGCGTGAGGAAGATGTTGGCGCCTGTCGCCTCCGCGATCTGCCCGCGCCAGTCCATCATCAGCGCGTCCTGGTAGCCGTTCGATTCCGCCAGATTTTTCGACAGCGTGCAGATCATGTAGAGCCCCGCCGCCTTCGCCTGACAGGGCGCGGTGTCCGGCGCGGGCCTGCGCCACGGCGCGATCGTCAGCCGGATGCCCTTCATCTTGTCGGCGAAGTAGTCGCCCCACTCCCACGCCGCGATCGCGACATTGATCGAATTGCCGTGCGAAGAGACCGAGAGCTTTTCCGAGCCGCGCCACGCGATCGCGCGCACATAGACGGACGCGAGGCCCGACTTCCGCACCACCTCGGCCTTGGCCGCTTCAAGATCGTCCACCGAAAACGGGAGGGCAAAGCCCATCAGCCGGGCCGAGCGATGCAGCCGCTCGCTGTGCAGCCGCGACTTGAAGATGACGCCGTCATAGGCGCGCTCGCCCTCGAACACGCCCGACCCGTAATGCAGCCCATGCGTGAGCACGTGCGCGGTCGCGTCCTTCCAGGGACGCATCGCCCCGTTCATCCAGATCCATCCATCGCGCTCGTGGAATGGGATATCGGCCATACAAAGCTCCTCCGAAATCACTATAGACTGGCACGACCACACGTGTCTTGCTCATTTTTTAGAATTTACTGCCCCCACTAAAGCTGAATCAGCATATCGAATTTCACCATCGAGCGCTTCCGAGAAATAACACGCCTTGGCCTCCCGCTTTGCGCCGACCCAGCGCACAATGGCTGAGGAATGCTCGCCGCCCCGTTCGACGCGCTGCCGCGTCCGCCGCACATCCTCATCGTCGACGACGACGACCGCATCCGCGAATTGTTGAAGCGGTATCTGACCAACGGCGGCGCCCGCGTCACCGGCGCCGCCGACGCCGAAGCCGCGCGCAAGCTGCTCGCCGCCTTCGAGTTCGATCTTCTGATCCTCGACGTGATGATGCCGAAGGAGGATGGCTTCTCGCTTGCGGCGGCGGTGCGCAAGACCTCCTCCGTCCCGATCATCCTCTTGACCGCGCGCGGCCTGGCGGAGGACCGCATCAAGGGCCTCTCCATCGGCGCCGACGATTACGTGCCCAAACCCTTTGAACCCGAGGAGCTCGCCCTGCGCATCGGCGCCATTCTGCGCCGCGCCGCCAGCCGCGTCACCGAGGCGCCGGAGATCGTCCGCTTCGGCCCCTACGCCTTTCATTCCGCCCGCGGAGAATTGGCGCGCGACGGCGCCGCCATCCGCCTCACCGAGGCCGAGGTCGCCATGCTGCGCATCCTCGCCGGCCGCGGCGGCGAACCGATCAGCCGCGAAGACCTCACCAAGCGCACCGGCGCCAGCATGGAAAGAAGCGTCGATGTGCAGGTCACGCGCCTGCGCCGAAAAATCGAAGCCGACCCCCGCGCCCCCGTTTTCCTCCAGACCGTCCGCGGCGTCGGCTACCGCCTCGCTGTGGATTGATCGACGCCGCCCGCGCGCCATGACCGCGCCTCTTGATCTGCGCCGAGAGAGGATCAGCCCGACCGTTCAGCGTCTTCAGTTGAACGAGACGCGCGGGCAGGTGCTGGCGTTGTGGCGCTCCGACGCCGCGTTCTGCGATGCGTTCTCCAGCGTGCTTGCGGCGAGCGGGCAAGCCTTCTTCTGGGAGACGCCGTCCCTCACCCACGCCGCATTGGGCGATCCCTTCGAGTGCGCATTGATCGCGGCCCCGTCGCTTGCGCGGCCCGCCGATCCGTCGCAATTCGCAGCGCAAATCGCCCGTGCAGAAGGGCCGTGCGCGCGGTTCGCCAATCTCGGCGGCGACGCGGAATTGGTTGTCCCACGACCCATCGTTCAGACCACGGACTATGCGCACCTCGCCGCATTCCTGCGCACGGGTTCGCCCGCTCAGTCGCGCGCCCTATGGGCGCGTGTGGCTGAAACCGCCGCCGATTGGCTCGCGCGCGGCGAGCGCATCTGGCTCAGCACCGCAGGGCTGGGCGTGCCCTGGCTTCATGTTCGCTTCGACAGGCGGCCGAAATACTATGCGCATGCGCCCTACCGCGCCCAATGATCGGTCAGGCCTTGCCGACGCACACCTGCCTGAACCCCGCCGCCGCATACGCGATGATCCGCGGCTTCAGCGCCTCCACGTCGTCGCTGTGGCAGAGCCCGTCGCTGAGGCGATCGATCCGCCCGGTTTCCGCCAGCGACAGCGTCAATGAGCCGGATAGAAAATTGTAGCTCCAGTAGAGATCTTCTTTCGAAGCCTCGGGCAGCGCGCGTGCAATAAGATCGATCAGGCGATGGATCACCGGATCGAAAGTGCGCGTCATCACTTCCCCGCCCCACGCGGTCGTGGCGTTCACCAGGCCGACAAGCGCAAAATAATTCCGCCACCCCGGGCCGCCGTCCGCCAGCCGCGTCAGCACGGGCCTGAGGAACGCCTCGAGCGCGCCTTCCACGGTGACGCCGTCGCCTTCCCCCGCCTCGTAGGCGTTCATCGTCTCCATGCGCTCGGCGTTGATGATCTCCGCGCGCCGCATGAACACCGCGTCGAACAATTCTTTCTTGGAGCCGAAATAATAATGGATGAGCGCAGTGTTGACCTGCGCGGTCGTCGCGACCTCCCGGACGGTGACGCCGTGAAATCCGTGCCGCGAAAACCGCTCCTCCGCGACGTCCAGAATCGCCGCGCGCGCGTCCTTCTCCCGGCTGTCCTTTGCCGGGCGGCCCACCTTGGCTGTCGTCATGGCTTGACGCGCCTTCATGCCCGACTCCATTCAGCGCCGCGTCGAGACCATCCGCATGCGGATCAAGTGCGCGCCCGGACCTGCCCGCCGCCACCGCCTAACCTAGCGCGGCGCCATGCGGATGGCGCCGTCGAGGCGCACGTCTTCGCCGTTGAAGTATTTGTTCTGGATCATCTCCAGCGCCAGCGACGCGTACTCCACCGGGTCGCCGAGCCGCTTGGGGAACGGCACTTGCGCGCCGAGCGCGTCCTTCACGTTCTGCGGCGCCGCCGCCAGCAGCGGCGTGTTGAAGATGCCCGGCAGGATGGTGTTGACGCGGATGCCTTCGCCGGAGAGATCGCGCGCGATCGGCAGCGTCATGCCGACGACGCCGCCCTTCGACGCCGAATAGGCCGCCTGCCCGATCTGCCCGTCCTCCGCCGCGACGCTCGCCGTGTTGACGATCGCGCCGCGATCCCCGTCCGGCAGCAGGTCGAGCGTGAGCATCCCGGCCGCGCTCTTGGCGATGCAGCGGAACGTGCCGACGAGATTGATCTGGATGATCATGTTGAACGCGTCGATCGGGAAATGCTTGATCTCGCCCGTTTCGCGCGCGCGCGAGGCGGTCTTGATCGCGTTGCCCGTGCCGGCGCAATTCACCAGGATGCGCTCCTGCCCGTTCGCGGCGCGCGCCTTGGCGAACGCCTCGTCGATGCTGGCTTCGTCGGTGACGTTGGCCTTGCAGAACACCGAGCCGGTCTCGCTGGCGGACGCCTCGCCGGTCTTGTCGTTCATGTCGAAGATCGCGCACTTCACGCCCTTCGCGCGCAGCGCCTTGACCGTCGCCAACCCGAGGCCGGACGCGCCGCCGGTGACCACCGCGGCGATGTTCGAATTGAGCTCCATCTTGTCCTCCTGATGCGCGCGAAACCCATGGCGCCGCACTCTAAAGCAACGGACTTTAAATTCGACGCACGTTTGTGGCGGGCGGGGATCGAATTTAAAAGTCCAAAGTTGCTTTAGAAACTTTTGAATCTAAAGCGTCCTAGTGCGTCAAATGCGACCATCAGGTCGACCCAAAGCGTGAGTCGCATTTGACGCACGAAGCTTTAGGCGCGGCGTGCGCGCTGTCGATTCCTGACGTTGCGTGATCGCCTCAAGGCTCGACGCGCAGGTCGCCCGGATCGCGGTTGCCGCGCGGCTCAGGGCGCGGCGCAACGGGCGGCGGCGGTGGGGGCGGCGCCGCGACCGGCGGCGGTGATGGCGGCGGCGGCGATGTCACGGCGACGGCGGGCGGCGGCGGCGGCGCGGCCGGAGGACGCCCCGTCGGCGCAGGGGGGTCAATCGTCGGCGCAGGACGCTG